>CAZGVZ010000307.1:0-578 GCA_964529145.1 uncultured Fibrobacteraceae bacterium
ATACATATAGGTAAATTCCGTGAATTCCTTCGGAAACGACTTCCGCCGTACATGGTCCCGGCCGCATTCGTTGCGATGGATGAAATGCCGAAGCTGCCCAATGGAAAATTGAACCGTCGTGCCCTGAAAGTCTCTTCCGGAACGATCCAACAGAGTGACATCTATGAAATGCCATCTACCCGGACCGAAAGAACCATCGCGGAAATATGGTCTGAAGTTCTCGAGATACCCGAGGAACGCATAGGAAGAAAATCCAGTTTTTTCGAGCTTGGAGGACACTCTCTGTCCGCGACGCGGTTTATAGCCAGGGTCAAGGAAAAAACCGGAATCGAACTCGGCATGTCGCCGGTTTTTGAATATCCGCGACTCTGTGAAATCGCGTCAAACCTGGATCAGTCCGGGAAATGCCGGGATAACGAGGATGATTCCATGGTACGTAAAATGCGACGCGTCAACTCAGGTAAACGGAATCCGACGGTGAATGGATTACTGGAAAACAAGGTCGTACTCGTTACCGGCGGCAGCAGGGGTATCGGGCGTTCGGCTGTCAGACTTCTCGCAGGCCATGGTGCGTCGGT
>CAZGVZ010000307.1:588-4768 GCA_964529145.1 uncultured Fibrobacteraceae bacterium
TAAAATCGGCGCTGTGATCGGCCCGGGCGGAAAGATGATCAAGGAAATCATCGAAGAAGACGGAGGGAACGCCGAGACTTTTCAGGGGGATACGAGAGAACCGGCACAGGTTGCGGATATAGTGAAAAGAGTGAAGGATCGCTTCGGGAAAATTGACGTCATAGTTACAAATGCAGCCATCGGTTTCAAGGTCTCGCCATTCATTCAAAGTAAATGGCAAGATTTTGAACGTAAACTGTGTGATGAACTCAAATCCATTTATCTGCTTTGCCAGGCGGTCGTTCCGGATATGATCGAGCGGAAGAATGGAAGCATTATCGCTGTTTCAAGCACGATGTCGAAAAATGCGCAACCGGGTTACTCGGCACACGGTGCCGCTAAAGCGGCGCTCGATTCGTTCGTCCGGTCACTCGCCAATGAATTGGGGCCTGATGGAGTACGTATCAATACGGTAGCGCCGGGGCTTACCTTAACCGATGCCACTGCGCCAATGGCCGGTCATATCAAAGAGACTGCAGCGATGCGCTGCCCTCTGCGCCGCAATGGTCTGCCACGCGATATCGCGGGTGCCATTCTTTTTCTCGCAAGCGATCTTTCGAGATTCATGACCGGGACGTACCTGCCTGTGGATGGCGGATATACAATGCTCTGAAGGGCTGGATTATGAAAGCTTCACTTCTAGTCATCGACAATTACGATTCATTCACCTACAATCTGGTGCAGATGTTCCGGCAATACACCATAGATACAACGGTATATAGAGCCGATGGAATAACCGTTGAAGAGGTCGAGATGAAATCTCCGGATTATATCGTCATAAGTCCCGGCCCGAAAGATCCTGCTGCGGCCGGCATCTCCGTCGAATTGATCATGAAGGTCTATAAAAGGATTCCAATACTGGGTGTTTGTCTCGGGATGCAGTGTCTGAATGAGGCATTCGGAGGAATGACGGTACGCGCCCCTTTTCCAGTGCATGGGAAAACGAGTTTGATTGAACATGGAGGGAAATGGATTTTCCGCGGTGTACGCAATCCGACCGCTGTGGCACGGTATCATTCGCTTTCGGTTCAGCATATTCACCAGGATCTTGAAATCACCGCAAAGACGAGTGATGGAGTCATCATGGGACTTTCCCACAGGACATTCCCGCTTCATGGCGTGCAATTTCATCCTGAAAGTTTTCTCACCGAGGATGGATTCACGATCATAGAAAACTACCTGAGACTTGGTCCGCTTCAGGAGCGGCTCGAATGAAAACCGTAACGGAGGACATCGGTTTTCTCCCGGGAAAATCGAACGGGATTTTATCGTCGCCCCTTGAAACCGATCTTTCGTTTTTGGAAATAGCCGCCCTCTTTGCCCGGAAAAGCGGAACAGTGGCACTTGTCAGTGGCGGATCGATGGATTGTGCAGGATACAATATCCTCGGTATCGATCCCTGGCTCTCGTTAAGGTGTACATCGACTAGGTCAAATATTGAAACCGCCGGAGCGATACGGACGGTCGAAGCCGATCCTTTGCAGGTATTACAGCGCATTGTCGGCAGGTACCGGTTTTCCGGAGAGGATTGCCCGTCCCCTCTCTGTGCCGGATTACTGGGCTATCTCTCGTATGACCTGAAAGACTGCATCGAGGTTCTGCCCCGCACAAGCGTCGACGACCTGCATTTGCCCCATTTGTACATGGTGGCCCCGTCGGCCATCATCGTGGAAGATTTACATAAAAAAAGCATGAATGTCTTTGTGACGGAGATGGCGGGAGATGCCGTGGGGCGGAAAGAGAAATTGATGAAAGAACTGAGCTCCGCCGTACCTCGAAAAAGCGTTTACGTCTCAGATAAAGGATGCACGGTGAGGTCCGGTTTTCAGCGTGAGGAATACATGCGGGCGATCGAGAACATTCGTGATTATATCGTTCGTGGACACGTCTACCAGGTGAATATGTCCCAGCGTTTTGAAACCACATACGATGGTGATGCATACGACCTGTTTACATCGATGTTCAAACGGAATCCCGCTCCTTTCTATGCCTATATAAACGCCGGCGATCACTGCATCGTCTCGACCTCACCGGAACGTTTCATGGAACTGCGGGGCGGGCGCGTGGAAACAAGGCCCATCAAGGGTACCCGGCCAAGAGGAAAGACCCCGGATGAAGATTCGAGGCACAGGAGCGACCTCGAAAACAGCCGTAAGGATGATGCCGAACTCTCGATGATAGTGGATTTGTTGAGGAACGATATTGGAAAAGTCTGCAGGGCGGGTTCAGTGAAGGTGCTTGAGCACAAAAGGATAGAAGCGTACGAAAACGTCTTCCATAATGTCTCGATCGTGGAGGGTATTCTCGATGAGGGCAAAGATGCGGTGGATCTCATACGCGCCGCTTTCCCGGGAGGATCGATCACCGGATGTCCGAAGATCAGGTCCATGGAAATCATCGACGAACTCGAGCCTGTCCGGCGTCATATATATACAGGGTCGATAGGATACATAAGTTTCCATGATTCAATGGATCTTTCCATCGCCATTCGCACGGCCACGATCAAGGGCAACCGGCTGGTGTTTTCAGTAGGTGGGGGGATAGTGTACGATTCCGATCCGGCCGAAGAGTATCGGGAAACAATTCACAAGGGAGAGACTCTCTTGAATACAATAAACAATGATCACGGAAAAAGCGGATCTCCTCCCGAGTATGCGTGGTGCAATGGTAAATTCAGGCCGCTGGGCGAACTCTCGGTATCGGTCGAGAGCGAGGGGTTCGTTTACGGATATGGAATTTTCGAGACCATCCGGGTCCGGAACGGCAGGCCTTTTCGCCTCAGGGCCCACCTTGAAAGATTAGCGGCTTCCTGGGAATACTGTTTCGGCACGCAGTTTCCCGATATCACCTGGGAGCATGTTATTGCACAATTGATCGAGAGAAACGGCCTGTCGGACGATACGGCAAAGGTAAAAATCCTCGCGGCGGCCGGAATTCCGGGAAAACCCGAAAGCATGACTCTGCTTGTCACCGCAAAACGCCATGTCCATAGGTTGGAGGAAATCGGCAGGAATGGATTATACCTCGCGACCTATCCACACAAACGATTCTCGTCTCTGTCATCGCATAAAACCATGAATTACATGTTCTGCAGGATGGCGAACGAATGGGCGAAGCGACAGGGCGCGGATGAAGCACTTGTCGTGAATGTTGACGGATCGGTCTGCGAGACCGCAACGGCGAATATTCTATGCCGCATCGATGGCATATGGTACCGTCCACAATCTGAGCATGTGCTTCCTGGAACAATGGAAAACGCGGTACTGGAGCTGCTTGCGAGCCGTGGGGTTCCGGTACGCACGCGCGTATTGTCCGTGGATGAACTCAAAAATGCGGATCAGGTATTTTTGACAAATGCGCTTATGGGCATAGTCCCGGTACTTCGAATAGACGCGGAATCGCTGAATGACACAGGTTCCCTGTTATGCAGGGAGATCAATTCACTTCTTTTTCAGGGCACCTGAACCGAAATTCAGGCCTTACAGGGGGTTGCTTCCTGTTTCATTTATCCGGGACACTTTTCAATCTTGACGGAAATCAAGATTGAAAAGCTACTCTTCGGTTCCTCACACTAATTATATCGCGGGAGCGACAGCCGGAATCACGAATAAGGAGCGAGGCAAGGCGTGCCGCCGGACCATATTTGAGGAAAAACGGGTGCGCCCGCCGAAATCGCTCCGCAGTGCGGCTTTCCTGCGGGCTACCTGAGGTTCAGTTCTTGACAAAGGGAATGACCGACATGGTTCCGTCGCCATTTTTCCGGGAAACGATGTATACACCGCCGGAGCGGAAGTTGCGCAGAGCATTTTCCATTCTTTCCCCGGCGATGGATTTGACGGCGCGTCCATTGATTGTATAGACGATAATCCGGTTGACCTTTGATTTCACCGCTGCGCATTGCAGGGCGGACCTTCCACTGCCAGCGATACCTGTGCCGCCAGGGCAGGCCGCAAGCTCCGGATCCTGTGCTCTGACGCTGTCGAGGCCGAAGAATTTCAGGATCGCATCCTCTTCGTAATTCATGGAATGCGGCTGGCCGGGTGCGGACCATGCCTCCAGAACTATGTAGCCGCACTTGTTTTTCCAGAATTTCCGGTTGTACTCATAACCTATCGTGGAGGATCTGGTAGCTTTATCGGTA
>CAZGVZ010000307.1:4778-5750 GCA_964529145.1 uncultured Fibrobacteraceae bacterium
GAGAACATTGGTCCATTCCTTGACCGATTCTCCAAAGTTGGGAAATTTGATCGTCTGGTCATTTTCACCATGGAAAATCTGGACGCGCGGCCGGTGTCCGGAGTAATCGGGATTGATCGCACGTACGAGGTCACCCCACTGCTCAGCCGTTTTGCTTACGGTGCCGTTCGCGCATGGACAGCTCCACTGCTGGGTACCGCATTGTTCGTATTCCACCGCCCAACAGCCGCAGGGAACTCCGGCCCTCGGAACCCCGGCCGTAAAAATCTCCGGATAGACACCGAGCAGGGCCTGGGTCATCATGCCTCCAGACGAGCCCCCCACTACATACACCCGGGTTGAGTCGCCGCTGTATTTCTTGAGTGCGTACCGTACCATCTGTGCAACTGCATGCGGATCGCCTCCACCGTCGTGTTTGAGTGCGTTTGGTGAACCCACATCCCAGCAGTTCCGTCCCGGATTGTCCGGAAAGATCATCAAAAAACCGTTCCTGTCGGCAGCTGCCTTGATTTTCGCGTTGGCGCCGATCTGTCCGGAAACGCTGCTCTGGCATGCATGGACCGAAACCACTATTGGAGGTTTGTCGGCAAGCTTTTGCGGAACATACACATACATCCTGGTATAGCTAGGCACATTCGCGCCGTTGGTCCATTCTGCACGGGGTACTTCAGTCTGGGATACTACCCGCGCCGGCAGAGAAATCAGCAATCCGCACAGGATCGCGATAGTCATGGCAACTTCGTTTTTTTTTCGGTTCATCATTGTACCTCATCCGCTGAATGGTGAAATCCGTACTGAATTGAAGCCAAAACAGATATTTGAAGATCGTTTTTGGAATGTGAGTTCTGTGTTCTGGAAGTCTTGATGTACTGCTAAATATATACGGTATCGTTTCACGAATGATTGCAGGTGAGCATGATTCGAGTGATTTCGTATACAGCTTGTGTACGAAATCGGTTCGTTCCATGGATT
>CAZGVZ010000308.1:0-5746 GCA_964529145.1 uncultured Fibrobacteraceae bacterium
CGTGATCGCTCCCATCGACTCAGGTTCATCCATCTCTCCGTCGCCGAGAAAGGCCCAGATCTTTTGTGAGGAGGTGTCTTTCAATCCCCGGTCGGAAAGGTATCGGCTGAACCGTGCCTGGTAAATCGCCATGATGGGCGCCAGTCCCATGGAAACCGAAGGATATTCCCAGAAGCCGGGCATGAGCCACGGATGCGGATACGACGAGATCCCCCCCAGAGGGTCGAGCTCCCGCCTGAAATTCGTGAGGTCCTGCTCGGAGAGACGGCCCTCCAGGAAAGCCCGGCTATAGATCCCCGGAGCCGCATGTCCCTGGAAGAAAACGATATCCCCGTCCCGTCCGTCGCCCGGTGCGTGAAGGAAATGGTTGAAAGCAACTTCGAACAGGGTCGCCTGTGAGGCGTAGGTCGAGATATGACCGCCGATCCCGCTCAGTTTCCTGTTGGCGTTGACCACCATGGCCATTGCGTTCCAGCGTACGATGTTACGGATGTTGCGTTCCAGATCGAGGCTGCCGGGATAGGGTGGCTGGCGATTTCGGGGTATGGTGTTTATGTACGGCGTAGATCCGGGACAGGTGAAAACGATGCCTTTTTCCTGGGCTCTTACCTGTAAAAGGCGCATGAGTTCGCGAACCCGTTGCTCACCGGCATGATCTATAACGTAATCCAGTGAGTCCAGCCACTCCCTGTCTTCGATGGATCGTTCGAGTTGATTGACATTGGACATGGACATAAACGCTCCTTGAAGCCGCTTGCGCGGAATTGCCGGCCAACCCGGAATGCCGGCCGTGGATGACCCGGTGGATTTCTCCTCAATCCGGCATACGACGTGAACGGCACGGCGGAGCTGAATCGAAAGGAGAGACGAAGGGTAGATAGCAACCCGTATGCCGACCTGATTCACAAGTTTAACCTGCCATGAAGATTTACAGATTACTCAAAACAATGCGGATGATTATCGGATACGCGATGTCTATTCGTAAAAACAGGAACGGCTCGTATCGATACGGATATCTCCCTTGAACGAATAGCCGGAAAGTGAATGCTTCGCGTTTACACCGCGGCTTCGCAGCGGAAACGCTGGAATGGCGATTGCTTGTGTACTCACACCTGTTTTAAACCGTAAAGGATCACTCTTTCGGGGAAGGACGGCCAATGACGGACATTTTCAAGAAGTTCGCGTATCTCGGAGTGGGGTTGATCGGTAAAAGCGTCGAGATGGTCGTAGAAACGGCCCAGACAATCATCAGGGAAACCGGAATGTCGGAAGATGAAGGAAAAAAATTCATCGATGATCTTCTGGCAAAAAGGGACGAGTTTTTCCGGCAAATGAATCTGGATGTTGAAAACATGGTGCGTACGGCTTTCGAAAAGCTGGATCTTCCATCCCGTTCCGAATTGAAGGAGATCAGGGAACGATTGACTGAGGCTGAAATCAGCATTGTAGGGCTGAGCAACGAGGTGATCAAGATCCGAAGCGCGGAGCAGGAGGGACCTCCGGTATGATCTGAACCATCCGTGTGACAGCTCCGGACTCTTTTGAAACGAGCGGCCCATGGGATCGGGAGAAGCTGGGAAAAGGTCGATATCTCTCCACCGAAAAACGGCGCGTGCTCGACCTGCGGCGAGGAGGCCCCGGATTGCATGGAACCGGTTGACGATTCATGCTACCTGCCTCGATATGTATCTTTTCGAAATTCGTTCCGGATCTTCACAAGGGGGGACCATGGCTTAAGGCCGTGGGGCAGGACAGCAATTTCGGGCGCAGGAGCCCGCCTGTCTTTTACGGAGTGCTTCCAGGGGTTCACCTCGAGAAGCCACCGGCTCTGCCGCGGAATAATACGGCAGCTTGGAATGCAATGCATTCTTCTTGTTTCCGCGTACACCCAAAAGGCGGTGGCGGTTGACCCGCTGCCGTCCCAGGCATCATCGCCTTCAGCATATTATCCTTTTCTAATAAGATGCCTGTATA
Organism: uncultured Fibrobacteraceae bacterium; assembly: GCA_964529145.1. Classification (GTDB taxonomy): domain Bacteria; phylum Fibrobacterota; class Chitinivibrionia; order Chitinivibrionales; family Chitinispirillaceae; genus JAFGNB01. The sequence continues at coordinate 1,975 of CAZGVZ010000308.1, forward strand.
CCGGATCCCGGATGCCGATGGCCCGCTTTTTGCACATTTCAATCGATTCATTACTTGCCGGACAGCAGTAGCGGGGCGAAAATCCCGCGAACATACAGGGAAAGGAGATGGTTACGATGGGAAAAAAAAGTATCATGAACGGAATGCATTCCCCGGTATTCGCCGCCTCAGGAGCTACGCTGGCCGCGATGACCGCGACCGCGGCGATGTCCAGGATTATGCGGAGGAGAAAAGGGCCGGCTGAAAAGGTCGGGAGTACTCTCGATAACGCGGTAGAACGGATAAGCCGTGATCTTGAACACCGGGCTACTGCGATGCGCAGGGACTTTCGTCAGCATCCAATGGAGCGGATGGGGCGAACACTGGACAGAGCGATCGATCGCGTAAAAGCCGGCTGGCAGTCGCGAAAACATTGACTCGTGATTCTTCCGAAAAACATCGTATGGACCCTGAACGGCTGGAAGCGTATCGAAGATTGACCGATATACTGAAAGACGTCTCAGGGGAGTATGACAAATGGAAACGCGCCATTCGACGGATTACGGAGACTGCTTCCGATGAACGCTCCCGGATGGCGCTTCAAACCCTCGACACGCACCTTGTTATCCTCAAGGAATCCTTAGTATCGGTGATCGGCGGCGGTCCGAAAGGCATGCTCGACACCTGGATACAGTACATACCCGTGGTGAAGCCCGGTATCGTTTTCGAGAATGCATTCGGAGGTCGCGATCCGAAGCCCGTTGACGTTTCCTTCGCGTCAGAGAAGGCCTTTACGGAAATCCGGAACTTTTTCATGAGCGTTTCGGAACAGGTTTCAGCGGCGGACCACAAGGATATGCTTCGCTCTCTCGCGAACCAGACGGACTCCGAATACGCGAAGATGAAGGTGGAAAGCGTGGAGCTGGAACATATCTGAATCTATGGCAGGAGGCAGGGGCGGATCGCGACCAGCCCCTGCGCCTGTAAGGCTTTTCATTTGGACTTGAACGCAATGAACGATTTCTGGCCTTCACGGGTGATGGAAAGCATCACCGTATCTCCGTTTTTAACGTTTGCGAGGATATGGGAAATATCCTCCACGGTGGAGACGGATTTCATTTTCTGGTTCACCAGTTTCACGGCTTCGATCACATCGCCGGCCTGGAGCTGGCCGAAAGCTCCGGAGGAGGATGAGACTTCGGTGACAGCGACCCCCTGGGTTCCGGAACCGATTCCAAACCTGTAACGCACCTCGTCCGTCAGATTTTCGACCGTGATGCCGAGATGCTGCCCGCTTTCAGCAGGCCGCGTGCGGGGCGGCGACTTGTCGTCGTTGCGGTTGGCTTCGGAGATAACCTCCTCGGATCGTTTGATGGGCGTGACATTCAGTGTCCTGGTCCTCCCGTCACGTATTATGATGAATTGCGCTCTCTTGCCAGGTTCGAGCGCAGCGACGATATTGCGGAGTTCGTTGGGGTCGTTCACCGCCCTGTTTTCGATCGAGACGACGATGTCACCGCGTTGCAGACCGGCCCTGTCCGCGGGTTGTCCCTTTACGAGGTCTCCGATAAGAACACCTCCCGGCTTTCCGATCCCGAGTGCGGTTCGGGTAGGTTCGTCGAGCGGTTGAATGGTCACGCCGATCCAGCCGCGGGTCACCTCTCCGTCGTAGATGAGATCCTCCATGATCCGGCGGGCCAGGTTGATCGGAATCGCGAAACCTATTCCCATGTTGCCGCCTGAACTGGTATAGATCATCGTGTTGATCCCTATTACCTCTCCGTCAAGGTTTGCCAGGGCGCCTCCCGAGTTTCCTGGATTTATCGCAGCGTCGGTCTGTATGTAGTCTTCGTACGTATTCGCACCGGTTCCTACCGAACGGCCCAGCGCAGAGACGATTCCCACCGTAACCGTCCATGAAAGACTGAACGGATTACCTATCGCAACGGTCCAGTCGCCCGGACGGAGTTTATCGGAATCTCCGAGATAGGCAACGGGCAGTTTTTCGGTTTTGTCGGTGATCTTGAGAACCGCGACATCTGAAAGGGAGTCAATGCCGACGATATCGGCTTTGTAGGATCTGCCGTCCTTGAGCCTGACTTCGATTTCGTCGGCTCCGGTGACAACGTGATAATTCGTGAGAACATATCCGTTTTCCGAAACGATCACCCCGGAACCCAGTCCCTGGGACCGTCTTTCACGGCGTTCCACTTCAGGCCCTTCAGGTTCTTCGGAAGGAGGGCGGCCGAAAAAGAACTGGAAAAAATCGTTGCCCTGATCCGGTTCATTGAAAAAGCGATAGAATGGATTTTTCCTGAACAGAACAGTGTCGATCTTGGACGGGACAACCGAAACCACCGATGGCGACACCTGCTCTGCGACATTCGCGAACGCGGAAGCGAACTGAAGCACCTCTTTATTTACTCCGGATATTTCTGGTTTATGCGGAGCGCCGAATTGTATGCTCGATTTCGGAGGGCGTTCCGCAGGTGCGCTGTTGCATGATGAGGTGAAAAGAAAAACAGGGCCCGATATGATAAGCAGTATCGCAAGTGATTCTTGAAAATTGGATTTATACATGTGAATACCTCTGCTTTCAATGATTGGCGAAGCTATACAACAGATAAGATGAATGCAATATTCATGCCACTGGGGTGTAAAACGCTTCATTGAAACCACGAGAATCGCGAGAGAATGGACAGGAAAGGAAACTGGCATTCATTTTGCGGGTGCACTATACAAATGTTGGCCGGGCATTGCCGGTCGGAAAAGAAAAGCCGGTAGATGCGGTAATCGCGTCGCGGGCAGCGGAACTCTGTACGCATTCTGTGGAATGTCTATGAGTGAGAACTCGCCTCAAAAAAGAGCGGAAATTAAGGACAAGGAAGCGAACCGTCCGGCATCCAAAAGCGGCCAGGGTTCCATAACGTCCTCGCTGATAAGAAATCCCCTCCTCTGGATCGCGGCACTGTGGTTCATGGTTCTGGTATTTGGAAACGCTTTCTTCGAAAAGATGACCAGAGCGCCTATTTCCTATTCAGAATTCAAATACGAACTGCGTAAAAACAATATACGGGGCGTGCTCATGAAGGGCAGCAGCATCCAGGGAACCTTTAGGAAGCAAATTTCCCTGAGAGTGGGTGACAGCGAAGAAAAAGCGCAGGCATTCGACAAGTTCACGACTACGCTCCCCCCTATCGAGGATCCGGATCTCATTCGCATGCTCGAAGAGAACGATGTCGTCATAACCGCGCAGGACGAAGTGCAGCCGTGGTGGGCATCGATGCTGTTCATATTCATTCCATGGCTTGCGGTACTGGGTTTTTTCATGCTGATTTCACACAGCATCAGGAAAAGCAGTCGCAACATATCGGGATTCGGCGGAATCTTCGGTGTTGGAAAATCGCGTGCGCGCCGGTTTCGCGAATCGAAAACGCGCACTACCTTTCATGATGTCGCAGGGCTCGAAAATCCGAAGCGCGACCTGAAGGAGATTGTCGAATACCTGAAAAATCCCGGCAAGTTCACCTCTCTGGGCGCGCAAATCCCTCGCGGAGTCCTGCTGATGGGAGCTCCCGGAACTGGAAAAACACTGCTTGCTCGCGCGACCGCGGGCGAAGCGGACGTACCATTCTACAGCATCAGTGGTTCGGAATTCATAGAAATGTTCGTGGGAGTGGGCGCTTCGAGAGTGAGAGACATGTTCGCAAATGCCAAAGAAGAGGCGCCGTCGATAATATTCATCGACGAGATAGACTCGGTGGGGCAGTCGAGGGATTCAGGTCTCGGAGGA
>CAZGVZ010000309.1:0-1807 GCA_964529145.1 uncultured Fibrobacteraceae bacterium
AGCCTCATCCCTGGTTTTTTCCTTAAAATCTAAAACTGCGTACGATTCGTCCATTTTAAGGATGCCGAGTTCCGGCACTTTCCAGCGTTCCACCGGGACTACTCCGAGGGTGATGTCTGCGCCTTTCCGGTGATGAAAATCGATGAACCTCTTGAAATCCATTCTATAGAGATGGTCTCCCGAAAGAAGCAGTATTGTCTCCCCCGCGCGGGAAAAATTGGTCATGTTCTTTCTCACAGCATCGGCGGTGCCCTGGTACCACCCTTTGTTGTCAACCGTCTGTGCGGCAGCCAAGACCGAAACGAATCCCCCGGAAAAGGCATCCAGACGGTATGTCTGAAAGATGTGACGATGCAACGATTCCGAAGCGAACTGCGTGAGAACCCATATGGTACGGATCTGATGGTGAAGGCAGTTGCTTATGGGAATATCGATCAAACGGAATTTTCCCCCGATAGGCACGGCCGGTTTGGAGCGGGATTCCGTCAAGGGGTGAAGGCGCCTTCCCTGCCCCCCTGCGAGAATGATGGCGGTAACAGGAGAATTCGGCATAGGTGTCCTTGCTTGGCTGAGGTTTGATGGTTTACCGCACTGACTTCTCACGAAAAATACCCTCTCCATAGGATAGAAAGCTACCCCGTTCTGAAAAAACCGCTTCATCACGACACCGCATTGACTGCCTGTTCCCGATCTGATATACTACATTAAACAGGTATTTTATTATTACCTTAATCGGACGATCCCTTTACGCGATCTGCTTCGCGGACAGCGGCATAACGGGATCGTAGTCGCTTGGGCGTATCACCAGATCGATATGCCCTTCGCGCCTACAAACCCGTTCTGCTCGCTGCCGCTGCGCATCTCATCGTAAATTAGTCGTCCGATTAAGGTATCAGAAGCGGCGGTCGACACTGTGCCCTTTTTTGGAGCGGGTGTGCCGCTGCCCGAAACAACAGACCAATCCCGGAGTGAACGGTACATGCCCGTAATCCGCGTTAAAAATCTCATCGAAGGTCATGTGACCGAAGCCGATTATTATACCGCGGAGGGGCAGCTTCTCATCGCCAAAGGAGAGGTGATCACCGACAATCACCTCAGGCTGCTTCAACGCAGAAATATTTTCGAAATACATCTGCACCTTCACGAGGGGGACGAACCCGATCCGCCGGGCGGTGAATCAGACAGTGCCGCCGATTCGTATGACGAACATGAGGCAATGCAAAGATGGCGGGTCGGGGAGTGTGTCGACGAGTACGAGCAGCTGCTTCGGAACCGGGCGCTCAAAGGACTGGACCGGGCGCTTCAACTGGACCGGATCGACGATCGTCCGATCGGAAAATCTTTGAAATCGGCAATGAAACAGTCACCTTCCTGTCATCGTCCCGAAGAGTACAAGAAGAGGATTGCGCGGATTTACTCCGAGTCTCTCGATACCGTAAAGCTTCTCATGCATAGACTCGTAAACGGGGCCTGTATGGATCCCGGCGCGCTCAGGGGAATGGTCGAACGGTTTATCGAGCCTTTTATCAACGACCGAAACATCCTTCTGGCGATTTCATCCCAGAAAGTGGACCGGACCGACCCGATCTACAACCACGCTTTAAACGTCTGCCTGCTCGCCATGAATATCGCCGCTACCGCGAATTACAGCCAGGAACAGATCATCCACATAGGTATGGGGTCGCTTCTTCATGATCTTGGAATGCTGCTCATTCCCCGCTCGATAAGGTTCAAGGAGGGCAGGCTTGACAATGAGGAGTGGTACGAGGTTCGCAAACATCCGCTGTTCGGCATTCAGATCATCGAG
>CAZGVZ010000309.1:1822-3567 GCA_964529145.1 uncultured Fibrobacteraceae bacterium
AAAGGTTATCCCAAACAGCGGTCGGGACGTCTCATTCATAATTTCGCCAAAATCGCCATGGTCGCCGATGTCTTCGAGGCGGTTTCGTCTCCAAGGCCCTACCGGCCGGCTTTCGCCCCCTTCAAGGGAATAGAGATGCTCATAAAAATGGCTAAGGAAGGATTGCTCAATGAAACATTCGTCACTGCCATGCTCAAAACCGCATCCCTCTTCCCGGTAGGCAGTCTGGTGGAACTCAACGATGGCCGAGTCGGGCAGGTTGTAGCGCCCAACGAATTTCATCTCGCACGACCGGTTATAAGCATCATTACCGAATCCGGGGGACGAAAACTGGGCAAATCCGATATCTATACGGTCGATCTTGCGACCGACCCCTCCCTTCAGGTCGCCAAATCTCTCCCTTTCGATCCGTCCATCGAGGATGTCATGTACGGGTTTTGACCCTTTTTTGGGGTAATGCACCTGCTCCTGTAAAGAGCTGTTCAAGAAACGCCAGGGAATCGGGTTTTCTGCGGATATCCAGATGATAACGACAGTAATCGGAAGACAAACGCACCATGTTCATCAGGGCGCCTGTGGTGAGCTCCGCTACTCCGATATCCGCCTCTCCTCCCGGGGCTCGCAGGAGTCCGGCGATCGGAGCGGGTAAAAGACGGCCTTTTCCGTCACGATGCGAACCGCAGCTTCCACACCGCATCGCCCCCTCTTCGATGTCGATCTCGACGGTCTCGGCCGGGCCGATGGCGGTGCCGCATCTGGCGCACCTCCGGAAATCGAGGTAAAAACCAAGATGCGCGGAAACTCCAAAAAGACTCTTCGAGAGATGGATAAGAAGCAAACCCGGATCTTCAGGCAACCGATCGAGCGTCGCCAAAAAACCGGTAATGAAGGTAAAGAGATCCGGATGCGGGTCGCCTCCTATCCTGACCGCCGCCAGCAGGATATCAAACAGCATGTCGCGCACCGCGGTCTTCTCAAGGCTGCACCGGATCGCCGGATAGTGCTCGCGAAGATGGCATTCGGTTATCTGCTGAAGATCCCGGTGCGGCTTGAGATACGTCATGTGCTCGATCAGATGTCCGCGTTCGACCGGAACTGACCGCCGGTCACCTTTTCGTATACCTTTGGCCAGCACGTGAATTCTGCCGGACTGGAGCGTAAAGAGGTGCATCACCACACTCGACTCACGGTACGGCATGGTGGAAAGCACGAGGGAAAGGTTTTTTTCGATAGCCATTCGTTACGATCAGTCGCGGGGATCCGAAACCAGATCTTTCACGTTTCTTTTTTTAAAGAGGTCCATCCAGTTCCAGGCCTTCTTCGATGGTGGAATCGTCGATTGCATCTTCGCGCTCTGGTCGACGCTGAGCAGTCCTCCCGAGACCACCAGCTTGACTGCGGTCTCCACCGGTATGTTCAGCTCGACAATTTCCGCTTCGCTGACATACAGCAGATAACCGGAGGTGGGGTTCGGCGTGGTGGGTACGAATACCGCAACGAGCTTCTCACCTACCTTCAGCGAGAATTTTTCAGTCGCCCTGTTGGTTACGAACCCGATCACATAGCTGTTTTTCTGCGGGAATTCGACAAACACAGCCCTTTCGAAAACCTGGCTCTTGTTCATGGAAACCATATCGACGACCTGCTGGATCGTCAGGTAGATCTTGTTGAGAATCGGAATGTTCGCGATCACGGTATTGCCCGCTTCAATCATCTTTTTTCCGAAATAGTTTTTCGCGGCCAGC
>CAZGVZ010000309.1:3577-5745 GCA_964529145.1 uncultured Fibrobacteraceae bacterium
GCGATCACGATCGTGATCAGAATTCCAAGCCCCGGGGCCATCTGGATTCCGAGTATCCTGGGAAGTGCCGAATCGATCCACTGGAAAAGCTGGATTATGATGAGTACCGTAACGAACAGCGGAATTATAAGAAAGATGCCGGTAATGATATTCGAACGAAACTGTCTGAATATCCGTTTGATGAAACGAACTGCCATGTCTATTTCTCCTCGATGAATTTATACATCTTTTCATCCCGGCGCGCCATACCAAACCTTTCGCGTGCGATGCGTTCGATATATGTAGTGTCGTTCCTGAGCCGCTCTATCTCCAAGGTCAATGAATCGACGGCTCTGCGGGACCGGACGATTTCGTTTTCGAGCTGCCGCAGTTGACGCCGGGTCCGGTAGAATGTCATTATACCCTGATCACCGAACACCATGATGGCCGTAAGGACGGCAATCAACGCACCCGTGCCTGTAAAAAAGATCCGCCGCCCCTTTCTCATGGCCTTACACCCTGACGAACTGCTGCCCGCTGCATTGCTGTATCAAGCCCTTGAGTTCAAGATTGAGCAGCACGACAAGCATGTCTGGTATCGGTAAACGGTGTCGCTCGGCGAGTTCGTCGATTCGCGACGGTTCATGCGAAAGTGACTCGAACACCCGGCGTTCATCCCCGGTAAAAACGGATTCGGACAATTCCGCCTGAACCGGGCCGCCCGCGGCTGTTCCGAGATTCATACCTGTGGCACGGCCGAGACTCTCGGCCAGTTCCGCACCGCTGCGCACCGGCGCAGCCCCGTCCCTGAGCAGACAAAACGTCCCCATGCTCAAAGGAGAATTGATCGGCCCAGGCACCGCGCACACCTCTCTTCCTTGCTGTAAAGCATACCGGGCGGTGATCAGGCTCCCGCTCCTCTCTCCCGCTTCGACGACGACGACAGCGGCGGAACATCCGCTGATAATACGATTTCTACGGGGAAAATTGAAGGCCTCGGGCGCGGTACCCACCGGAAACTCCGAAACCAGTAAACCTTTCCCTGCGATCGATTCCGAGAGTGCGCGGTTCTGACGCGGATAAATCTGGTCGATTCCGCTTCCGAGGACCGCAATGGTGGTTCCCCCGGCCGCAAGGGCAGCCTCGTGAGCTGCGGTATCGATTCCATGGGCAAGCCCGCTGACGACGACGAAACCGGATTCCACCAGTTCGGAAGAAATGCGGGTTGCCGCGAGTTTTCCATAGGCGGTGGGGAATCTCGAACCTACCACCGCGACGCCGTGGCGCGAAAGCGCCGACAGATCTCCACGAACGAAAAGAACTGGAGGTGGAGCGAAAATCTCGCGCAGATATGGTGAATACGTCTTGTCCGCAAGGGTGAGGATGGTGATTCCCAGTTCACGCGCACGTTCGACCTGACGACGCGCATTCTCCATGATCGCGGGGTCGCGAAGCCGCCCGGCTAGCGCAGTCGTCAAAAAGCCGCCGCGAACCAGCCCGTCGGCAGATTCTTCGAACACGGCTTCAGGGGAACCGTATTTTTCCAGCAATCTGCCGAACCGGACCGGACCCAAACCGGCGATGGAATTCAATGCAATCCAGGCAAAAGGCATAGGTGTTTTGCGTTCTTGTCAATGTGATCCGTGTGCAGTGAAAATAATACCTGCGCCGGAAAAGAGATGAAACGCATGAGGGCTGCACACGGTTTATGGCAGTTATTCTATCCCGGAGGTCAGTGTCAGAGAAGCAGCGATGCTCTCGAAAATGACCAGGAAATTATCGAACAGCTGCGGCTTGGTCCAGAACGAAAGCCGTACATCGTAGGTATCGACTACAAAGAAAAATTCCACGAACCGGTAATCCGATTTATCGTAGATCCATTTGACCATGGCGTTCGATCCCGCGAGGAAATCGACCGGCTCCCGGTCATTCTGCAATTCTCTGCGGTTCAGGTTGCGGATATAACCGGCATATTCACGGGGCGGTTCGTTGAGATTGAGGGCGATAGCCTTGACACCATATAATCCTTCCACCGTGCTGCCCATGAAAAGCAGCTCTCCTCCCGCCCGCTGCATGGTTTCGGCAAAGTCACGATAGTGCCTGTTCATCTCGGAAGGATCGGTGAAAATCAACCAGTTACCCCTGAATGTGAGCAGAAACCCGATCGGTTTGTTTTCGTAAACTTTATC
>CAZGVZ010000310.1:0-5740 GCA_964529145.1 uncultured Fibrobacteraceae bacterium
TTGCCTATGCACAGGGCGGTTATCGTCACATTGAGAGTATGAGTCAAAAGGCTCGGCTGTGTTTGCTGCATTGCCGAAAGATTTATGATGATGCTTGATTGACTCATGATCTCCTCGATGAATTTTTCGAGGGCTTTCGCGATACCGGAGGTCATGATATACTTGTTGAGGTGGTGCCGGTTCTTTTTTATGAGGTCCTTCACTTTCATGGCACTCTGATGCTGAAAATCCCGTATAGCCAGCGTGAGTCCTTTTGAAGAGGTCTCGAGCTCCGTGGTCATTTCCCGCTGCATCGATTCGGGAATGGTGCTTTGAGGTTGCACCGACTCTGTGCCTTCCATTTCGATGAGAAGACTACGATACCCCATTTCTATCAACCGCTCGCGGTAACGTTCCTTGATCTTGTATCCAGCTGCAAGCAATAGTTCGCCGGTCGGAAGATAGACCGACTCGCCAAGCACCATATCGTCTTTCACATCATCAATGGTATACCGTACCAAAGGTTGCTCCAGTTCAAAATAGGGAAGAAAAAAATCCCCATCAGTCTATGATCCTCATGTCGCTACTACAGTATACAGCAGCTGATCGGTAAAATAAAGGTGAAACGTTCCAAGAAGGAAACGGTCGGTTTCCGGAACTAAAGCGGAAGCTGGAGAAATAATCCGAACAGGCGCGATACATGAAAACCACTCTAAAGCTTTTTCAGGGCATTGTCGATAAAATGATAGAATCTGAGCGCGGAATCCGATAAGGGCACCTCTGAGAATCAGTTTTGCGATGAGCCAGAGTGAAAAGGATACAGGCCAGGCGCATGAGAGGGTCATATTGATGAAAATATGGCCGCCGAATGCAACCAAGCCTGCCGGCATTTACAGCCGGGGAATGAAAGTTTTTGAGGTGCACATAATCTTCTCGATGCCGGACAGGGTGTGTTCGTGCGATCACACTTCCACTTGCATCATCCGGGCAGCAGATACGCTTTATTGTACTTGCTTTTTCAAGGGATTGAGGAATATTCCATGGATGGAACAGTATGAATTCTCAGAGAAACAATCCTCCCCTGCGCAGGGGACAGTTTTTATGGAGAGATCCCGTTGCACAACGGGCGTACATCAGGCAGCTAAAGGAACGAATCTCGAGAGGATACTACGATTCGGACCGGATTTTCACGAAAGTGGCCGACGAACTCGCTCCGATACTGGAGGAGATGGCGTCGGGCAGCCTTTAACCGGTTTCAGTTGCTCTTGCAGCAGCGCAGTCCGCTTCGAGGCTTGGGGCTTCCGCCCACGCCTTCGGAGAGTGTCTGACATTTGGAGTGCGGTCCACCCATGAGCGAGGGCTGGTTGTTCGTATCGGTCACCCATTCGAATACGTTACCGGTCATATCGTAACCTCCGAATTTACTCACGCAATTGTGTCGTGCGCCGCTCTGTTCCGGAGATCCTGTATCGCCGGTATTGCATTTATCCTTCTCGGGATTCCAGCCGTACGGATAAGTGTATCCCTCGATACCGCCGCATGCGGCCTCCCATTCCCGGGTGGTGCAGAGGCGTTTACCCCTTTTTTTACAGTACAATCGTGCTTCGTCATAGGAGACGTTCACATTTGGAATCGTTCCGGCGATATTTGGATACTCGTAGCGGTCCACACATACCTTGAAAAAGGGGCGGCCCGGTTTACCGGGAGGCACATCCACCAGGAACATATCATCGGGGCAGAAGAGCGGTGCGGCGTATTTTTTTATGACCGCCTGGAATCCGTCGTCGCTGTTCTTGACTATACGAATTATGTTCTTTCGCGGGATCTTCCGTTCTTCCGCATCCGGAGTGGTCATGGTTAGAAATTCTCCCTGCTCGCCTTCTATGGTGCCCGTATAGACGAGGTCAGCCTTTGGTTTACCCCAGTCGTCGGTTTCAGTGTTTTTCACGAAAACCGTGTCACGCTGTGCCGCAGTTCCGGTTTTTACAATGGCTGTCTTTTTTTGCTGCAGCGGAACAAAGCGGATATTGAGAACCACATCCCTGGAGATGGGTATCGAGGAGTTACCAACCTTGAGTTTCATCTCCACGGCGTCGATCTCTTCGAGCAAACCCCGGAACACCACTCCGCTGTTGATTCGGACTTCGAGCTGTCGGTCCCGGTTTTTCATGCCGCGAAGTTCATCGTACGAGAACGGTAGTGAATCGTTGTGCGTGAATATGTGGTTCTGAACCCTGGGAGGCTCCAGGAGTTCGTATCGGTCGATGAGATGGGGTTTGAAGGTGTAAGCTTTGCCGTTGTCGCTCTCGAGCACGAGTGAAGTGTCGTCCTTCGCTTCTATGCGTCCGGAAAGAATTGCACTCGTGGAGAGTGTTATCCGATATTTTCCGTGGAGCGTTATATCTCCGAACGACTGACCGCTCCTGAGAAGTGCGGGTCTCTGGACCGAGGCAGGAGGGGGAGGAGGAGATTTCTTGAATGTAGTTCCGTGGTCGTTCCACCACTGTTGCCATGATACTGGATCGATACCCAGGTTTTCCCCTGTGATGCCGGAAAGTGCGCACGCGCCGAAATGAATGGTATGAGTGACGGAAATGGTCACCGGTTCCCGGGTTGGCCCGGTGACTGTTTCGCTGTCTCTTGTGATTTCGAAGGTATTCGTGACGAACGGATCGCATACGGAAATCGAGGAGTATTCGAGAAAGACGGGAGAGAGGATGAACTTGTTCTTTTCGTTGGTGACGTAGGTTTGAACCCAATCTTCGAACGTGCCTTCCCCCCCGTATCGTATGTTCGCGATTTCGGTCACGTGAACCGCTCTCGGGAAGGTTTCCAGCAGCACAGGGATGGCATCGATGGCCGCGGAACCCATTGCCGCGATCCGGACAGTCGCTTTATAACTGCTTAGGGCCTTTTCCCGCGGGCTCTGGGGAGGAAGCGATTTCCCCTTGCGGGTGAAATACGAATATGCTTCCGACGTATAGTACCATTGTGGTCCGTTCCGGATATCGGCTACAAGATCGGAAATGTCGTTTTGTGAGCAGGCGCCTTCGAAGGATCCCATGATAATGATGAAAAGAGCGCAGAAATGGGGGATGCCATGCTGTATTGACTGCATAAAAATCCTTCTTAATCGATAGGATAAATATTCCGGAGAATTATGAACCGCTCCGTTTTCGATCGAAAAACGACATGTCGTGAAGATCTGAAACGATAACTTTTTCGAATCTCAGGCAAAATGAAAAAGTTAAGTTTCTTTTTTTCATTTCCGATAATATAATATAAATAGGTTCACTTGGGTAAATCGAGTTGCCGTAATACATTTAAACGCTTAAAGAGAGGAGGATTGTATGATACATCGTTACGAGCCGGAAGTTTCGCTCGACGACCGGCCGAACAGGGACGAGGTCATAGAAAAAGATGAAATCATCGGACTCATAATCGATCTTGAGACAATGCCTCCCGAGGAGTTCCATTCCACTTATTTCTCGATTAGTCGTAAACGGAGGAAGGGATAGGGATGGAAATTGATGGTGGGATCTCTACCGGTCTCCGCGCAGCAAGTCGATCCGGGAAGGGGAAAATCCTGCCTTCGTCAGCGGTTCCGATATTTCGTGCTGCAGATCGGGGATGGTGGTCATTAAGAAATGGTTTGTTCCTTCACCGTGAACGGTAACCCGGCCCATTGCCGCGGGAATCAGCACAGTGGTTCCCTTGACAACAGACCGGTTTCCCCCGTCCCATCTCAGTTCCGCAGAGTCTCCGAAAAACGTGATGATGCGGAATGACCTGCGCCTTTCTACAGGAATTTTGCATTGGCCCCCCTTGAACTCTTCGAGGGCGAAATAGGGGGAGGCGACGCGTATGCGATGGAGATAAGGCGATTCCTTGATCGTTAGAGGTTCTATCCGGTAGCTCTCTCTGTATGAAAGATTCGCGACCGCGACAGCTTCTTCGATGTGAAGCCGTCGGGTATGGCCGGAAGAATCGAGCCGGTTCCAGTCGAAAAGCCGCAGGGTGATATCAGAGTTCTGCTGCACCTCATACACGAGGACATCATCCATGATTGCGTGGATCGTACCCGCAGGGATGAAGTATATCTCACCGGTTCGTACGAAAAACGTACGCAGCAGTTTCTTGATTTCCCCGGTTTCCGCCGCCTTGTGCAACTCTGGGGTGGTCATGTTTCTGTTCAAGCCTATGCCGAGCATCGCTTTTTTGCCGGCCTCGGCGACAAACCAGCATTCTGTTTTCCCGAATGGTTCCGCATATCGTAACCGTGCGGATTCGTCATCAGGGTGAACTTGTATCGATAACCTGTCGTGTGCGTCGATGAATTTCACCAAAAGGGGGAAACGTGAAAACCGATTTGCGTCGGGGCCGGCCAATTCACGCGAAGCACGGTTGAAGATACCGTCGAGAGATTCACCAGCACACGGGCCTGAAGCGACCATGGTCTGACGATCTTTGACTGCGGAGAGTTCCCAGGATTCCCCGATACGAAGTCCGGGAGGAAGGATTTTTCCGAAAATTGTTTCCAGCCGTCTTCCACCCCAGAGTTTCTCTTCGAATCGCGGAAGAAAAAAAAGCGGTTCCAACGGCAATGCCACTTTAGGCTTTTTCCTTTTCCATCACCTTATCGGCGAAATCATCGAATGAATTGTAAAGATATCCTTCGAATACGATATCGAATTTGAGTGTCTCGAAAATATAATTGATGTAATCGTTCGAGGAGATGATGTAGATCGCGCCGTTTTTCTTCTTGACCTTGTTGAGATTGTATACAAGAGCTCCTATACCGCCGCTGCAGATGAAGCTCACATCGTCGAGATTGAAAACGATATGGAAATGCCCGTTCTCGATGATCTGCTGAATTTCCTTGTCGAGCACCCGGGCGCTTTCCCAGTCGATGCGACCCTTGGGCTTGATCACCTTGTATTTTCCGATTCCAGTCACCGACAGATCCATCGCGACCCACCACCTTTCGAGAGCAGGCGGAAATTTTCCGCCGGGCACAATAAATTATCCGACCTCTTCGTAATCGGCATCACTGATATCGCAGTCTTTTCCGTCAAACCTCACGGCTCTTTCCGGATTCCGGCGCGACGTTCCTTTTTTGAGGGCTGCCGGTATGGTCATACGCAGGAAAGTACGGACCACCGCGATGAAAAAGAAGAGTTCCAGTATTTTGACAAGTAAAGTCACCGGTTTGAAAAAACTCCTGTATTATGGTATATTGTACGCTTGATTCTTTCAAGAAGGAAATGAACCGATTGTTCCGGGGTGCTCTCACCGGTTCGAGCCGGAGGTCTTTCTATCCCGGAGGGGTGCTGTTCCCGCCCTGCGACATGCACCCGGTAATTGAGACAATCATAATAAAAATACTTTCATCGTAATCGAAGTGATCTCTTTTTTTGAAGATCGAAAGACGGAGGATCGCATGGCAGTCGACATGGCGCAACTGAACGAGCGGATAAAGGAAGAGAGCAGCTTTGTAACTCTCCTTAAAAACGAGATGGGCAAAGTCATCGTCGGGCAGAACAGGATGATCGATCGCCTGCTCATAGGGATTTTAACTCAGGGACACATTCTCCTGGAAGGAGTACCGGGGCTGGCGAAAACCCTTGCGGTCGCCACGCTCGCCAAGGCCATCGACACCGGATTCAAACGCATCCAGTTCACCCCGGACCTGCTGCCTGCGGACCTGGTGGGTACTATGATTTTCAATCAGAAAACAGGAGATTTCGTCGCGAAAAGAGGC
>CAZGVZ010000311.1:0-5723 GCA_964529145.1 uncultured Fibrobacteraceae bacterium
TTATCAAACACGAAGGTTTTGCTCTTTCCGGTTGCCACGACAAGACGTGCTTCGATCCAGCCGGTTTGGCCGTCAGGAGTTTTGACCTGGTAGGCACGTCCCTTTTTCTTGATTACGGTGAGGCGATCGGTGGTCCCGACAGTCATGATCGGTTCTTCATAGACTTCGCGAATCTCATTTTTATAGATCCCGGTACCGTCTTTGGTAGGTGTGACGAACTTATCTCCTGCGGCAAAAACAAGTGCGGTAGCGAAAGCTGCCAGAAAAATGAACATTTTGCTTAAACGCATAGATGGCTCCTTTAAAAATTACCGCGCCCTCACCCGGGTACGGGTATCATTCTTCATAATAAAGTATAATTGATTTTGCCGCCTAAAGCAACAGCGGCATTTTGATACTAATATACCTATCTTCCCCTTAATAATCTACTTTTACCCGAATCGGACGGTTTCTTTCATGGGCGAGGGATTCAATCGACATAATTGAAGTCCATCATCCTTGCGGCCCTGGTTTCATCAAGTCGGCCCACCGGAGTGGAAACCGGAGCCTGATGCAGTCTTTCGGGGTTTTGCTGCGCTTCAAGGGCAATTTCACGCATTGCATCGATGAACCGGTCGAGCGTCTCTTTTGATTCGGTTTCGGTAGGTTCGATCATCAGCGCTTCATTGATCACAAGAGGAAAATACACGGTGGGAGGATGGAACCCGCGATCGATCAGCGCCTTGGCGATGTCGATCGCATGTATTCCGTGCTCGAGCTGCCGTTTTGCGCTCACCACGCATTCATGCATGCACCGGTCCGGGAACGGGACGTCATAATAATCCCTGAGGGATGCGAGCAAATAATTCGCATTGAGCACCGCGGTCTCGCTCGCATCGACAAGTCCCTGTTTTCCAAGAAGAAGAATATATGCATACGCACGCAGGCAAACACCGAAATTCCCGTAAAACGGAGCGATATAGCCGATCGATTTCGGAAAATCATAATCCAATGCATAGGTTCCGTCACCTCTTTTAATGATACGGGATACAGGCAGAAACGGTTCCAGGTGCCGGCGTACTCCAACCGGACCCGCTCCCGGCCCGCCTCCTCCATGCGGTGTGGCGAAAGTCTTGTGCAAATTGACATGCATGACGTCGAAAAGGGCATCTCCCGGCCTGAACTTCCCCATGATCGCATTGAGATTGGCGCCGTCGTAATATAGCTGTGCATCCACCCGGTGCGCGAGTGCCGCCACTTTGTCTATCTGGGGATTGAAAAGCCCGAGAGTGTTCGGATTGGTCAGCATGATGGCCGCGGTTTTCTCGTTCAAATGCGCGGAAAGCGCATCGATGTCGAGTACCCCGTTTTCCCGTGTAGGTACAGTAATGGTATCGAAACCGGCGATCGCTGCGCTCGCAGGATTGGTGCCATGGGCTTCGTCGGGGATCAGAACCTCGTTTTTGCGGTTGCCTTTATCCTTATGGTACGCGGCTATGAGCATCATACCCGTGAGTTCACCATGGGCGCCCGCCATCGGATGGGTGGTGAACGCATCCATGCCGGTTATTTCACAAAGCAACTGTTCCAGTTCGAAAATGACGGTCAGAGCGCCCTGGGCCAGCGCTCCGCCGTGCTGCAGCTGCGGAAGCAGAGGATGCAGACGCGCAAAGCCGTGAAGCGAGGCGATCTCTTCGGTCACCTTCGGATTGTATTTCATCGTACAGGACCCCAGAGGATAGAAACCGGTGTCTACGCCGAAGTTTTTACGGGACAAGGCGGTGAAATGACGCACCACGTCAGGCTCAGACAGTTCGCAGAGATTCGCGTCCGATCCGCGACGAAGCTCCGGGGGAATCGAACGCCCTGAAAGGACATCGGATTCGGGAAGGGTGACACCCCTGCGTCCCTCCACAGACGAGGCGTATATTATTGACATAATATATTCTCCAGTGTTTCCGCCAGGAGCCCGATTTCATATTTTGTCCGTTTTTCGGTGACAGCTACGAGTAGATGATTTTCCATACCCGGATAATAACGACCCAGAGGAAATCCCGCCGCGAATCCCCGGTCAATCATTTTTCCGGCGCATTCGCCGGCATCTACCGGCAGTCTGATCGTGAACTCGTTGAAAACCGGGGAATCGTTCATGACCGAAACCCCGGGAATACGGCACAATCTCTCGATTGCATATTGTGCTTTGTCAAAACAGAGCCCGGCTGCCTGTTTGAGACCATCTTTACCCAAAAGACTCAGATAAATGAGAGACCGCAAAGCGCATAGAGCCTGATTCGAGCAGATGTTCGATGTCGCCTTCTCACGTCTGATATGCTGCTCCCGAGCCTGCAGCGTAAGGACGAAACCCTCTCTTCCCGAGGCATCGACCGTACGCCCCACCAGGCGTCCCGGCATTTTCCTGACCAGTTCCCTGCGTGCCGCCATGAACCCGAGATAAGGTCCTCCGAACGAGAGCGGTATTCCAAGGGATTGTCCCTCTCCGGTAGCAATATCGAAGCCCTGTTCCCCGGGTGTTTTTATCATCGCGAGCGCTATCGGATACACCGATTGTACCGCGATGATGCCGTGCTCGTGACACACATTGACCATTTCGCAATGGTCTTCGATAGCGCCGAAAAAGTTGGGATTCTGGAAAACGACCGCTGCGGTCTTGTCGTCGATCGCTGCGGAAATCCGCCCCCGGTCGCTGAGTCCGTTCTCCGCAGGAATCTCGACCAGCCGGATCGCGAGATTCGCCGTGTATGACCGAAGCATGTTCCGGTAAATCGGATTGACCCCCCCATCGATGACTACCTTACGACGCCCCGTGATACGGATCGCCATCTGGCACGCCTCGTATATTGCCGTGCCGCCATCGTACAGCGAGGCATTCGACACATCAAGGCCCGTGAGGCGGCACACCGCGGTCTGATATTCATAAATCGCCTGCAGGGTTCCCTGGGATAGCTCGGGTTGATACGGCGTGTAGGCGGTGTAGAATTCGCTTCTCGACACGAGCGCGTCGACCGCGGAGGGTATGAAGTGATCGTAATATCCGGCACCCAAGAAATTGATGAGATGCGAGCGGTTACTGTCGGCAAGGTGTTCGAAAAAGGAAATTACCTCGAGTTCCGATTTCCCCTCGGGAAGTTCGAAGGATGCGGCCGCAAGATTCCCGGGAATAACGTCGAAGAGTTCGCGTGGCGAGGCTACCCCGCAACGTTCGAGCATCTCTTTGCGCTGCAGTGGAGTGACCGGAGTGTACCTCATCATTCACTCTCGAGAAAACGGCCGTATGCAGCGGCATCCATGAGCCCCGCGACCTCGGCATCGTCGAGATTCCCGATCTTGAAGATCCATCCTTTCCCGTACGGATCGGTATTGATTGTCTCGGGCGCGGACTGGAGGATGTCGTTGACCTGAGACACTTTACCGCTCACCGGTGCGTAAAGGTCGCTCGCGGCCTTCACCGACTCGATCACTCCGCACTCCGTACCCTTGACTATGGAGGTCCCGGCCTTCGGTAATTCGACGAAGGTAATGTCTCCGAGCGCGTCCTGCGCATGGTCCGTGATGCCGACCGTCGCGCCCTTGCCTTCACGGAGGACCCATTCGTGGGTCCGGGTATAATGCCGATCGCTGGGAATCATGAGATACTCCTTGATTACGGTGGTTCTTGAAATGTCAGTTCACAGTAATTGATCGAGATCCGTCCGGCCGGTGGCTTGCCGATAGAACGGGAGAGTCGTTACCGTACCGCTCAGGTCGCCACGATCCGTGGAGATGACGACGCGGTTACCGGCATGGTGCTCTCCAAAGGGGAGATATCCGAGTGCGATCGCCCTGCCGAGCGAGGGCGAATAGCTTCCACTTGTAATCCGGCCGGGGGTCCTGCCGCCTTCGACTCTGACCGGATCACCCTGGTGCGCAGTCCGCCGCCCCTCCATCTCGATCGCGCTGAGACGATATGAAGGTCCGGACCGGTCAGCCTTTAACTCATGTGAACCGATAAACCGTTTGTCTCCTATGGCGCGGGACAAACCGGCCCACGACGCGTTTGTCTGCGGATCAAGTTCATGCCCGTAGAGGGGGTACCCCATTTCCAGCCGCAGCGTATCCCTCGCTCCGAGACCGGCGGGTTCCGCTCCGGCGGCGATACAGGCGTCCCAGACCGAGACGATCAGGTCGGGAGGTCCGTAGAATTCGAAACCTGTCTCCCCCGTATACCCGGTCCTGCTCAGGAGCACCTTTTCCCCCCGGTACCTGTTGATCATGAAGTGATAATATTTCAGCCCCCGGATGGATTCCTCGAACAAACCCGCGCAAATCCGCGGAGAAAGCGGACCCTGCAGATCGATTTTCCCCATCTCTTCCGAGATGTTTCGTATCCCTGTCCCTTCTGAAAGGTTCCGGGTGATCCAGTCGAAATCGGCCGATTGGGTCCCCGCGTTGACGACCATCAAGAACTCACTCTCACCTGTGCGGTAAAGTATCTGGTCGTCGATCACCCCGCCTTTTTCGTTGCAAATCAAACCATAACGGCACCGTCCTGTGGTCAGGGACGCGACGGGACAGGAAAGGATCCGTTCGAGATCTGCCGCGGCAGCCTGTCCATGGATCGAGAATTCCCCCATATGGCAGGTGTCGAAAACGGTCGCACCATGCCTGGTGCGTTCATGTTCATGGAGGATGCTTCTATATTGTATCGGCATGATATATCCCCCGAAGGGGGCCATTCGGGCGCCGAGTACGATATGTTTTTCATAAAGTGGGGTTTTTTTCATTCAACCATCCGGATTTTAAAAATGGTGATCGGCAGGAGAGCCGCGCAAGTCGAACCGTGTTCCGGCCGAACCGGACCTTTCAGGCGGACGCCATCGATACCCGGACACCTGAAACGATGTGTCGCGACACCCGTTAACCGGGCAAAGAAAATGTATTCATGACACACTAAAAAATTACCGGGGATGCACTATGGATATATATTTAGGAAGGGGAGAACAAATAATGCGCAACTTTCTTTTGCAGGCGATCCATTTCCGCTGGTAAAAGCCATCAAAAAAGGGGTAAGAGATGTTCGGGACTCACCGGGTAAAAAGCATCTGTCTTTCTGTCGGCGTATTGCTCTTTTCAGGCGTATCCGCGCAGATCAGCAACGATATTTACTACAAATATTGTTATGCCACACCCGATACCGCCTGTTTCGATCCCGTGAACGGCGCTGTCGATACAGTTGGGCGTGATGTCGTGGAACTCGGCGGGGGCTACCGTTTCTGTTTCAATATCAACGATATCAACGCCGGCGTCAAGCCGATACGCGTCATTCTCGTTCTCGACAAATCCGGAAGCATGTGCAATCATTATGAAAATTGCTGCGTCCCCGGCGACAGCAGCGGAATGTGCGCAAAGAACGATCCGACCAATAAAAGAGTGGATGCGGCCAATGCTTTTGTCGACAGTCTGCGGGCCATCAGTCCCGAATCGGAAGTGGGAGTATTGACTTACGTCAGCAGCATAAGCGATTACTTCAGCCCCGTTCCTCTCACCAGCGAAACGGATGTTTCCAATATTCACAGAACCATCGAAAGGGCGGGATGCACGAACAGGGGCGGCATAGGGGCTGATGATGAGGAAGAGCAGGAAGTAGAAGGGGGCCTGACAAAGACTCTCGGGATCAAGGCGACAAATCTGGGTACCGCTCTGAGCCGGGCGCTCGTCGAAGCGGATGCCGGATTCGAGAACCTTCC
>CAZGVZ010000312.1:0-5710 GCA_964529145.1 uncultured Fibrobacteraceae bacterium
GAGCCTTTCAGGCAAGGAACGAGGCGGCCTTTCGCATAGGACGCGCGGCCGGACTATTGAACGAAGGCGATGAACGCAAGGTGTATCCGGTAGTCATAGCGCCGGGAATAGTCCCGCAGGCGCAGCAATATACGGATGAGGAACTGAAAACGATTCTGAAATGGCTCGCCGAATTCGATGTGGGGGTGAAGACCGGTCAGTTGAGCGGCTCCCGCGCGGAGGTCGAATCCCTGTGCTATAAATTGTTGAGGGTAAAGGAACTGTGCACGGCGGAACCGGATCGATGAGATACTTCTGCAGAGTTTCCTATGACGGCACTCTTTTTGGAGGATGGCAGCGGCAGCCAAATGCCGACACCGTTCAACAGAGGCTCGAGGAGGCAGCCGCGGTCATTCTGCGCGGGACCGTGACTTTCACCGGAGCCGGACGCACCGACGCGGGAGTGCACGCCCTCGCCCAGGGAGCCCACTTCGATGTCGATAGTCCACTCGATTCCCGCCGGTTCACCTGCTCAATGAACGCGCTGCTTCCCCCTGAAATCGCACTGTCCGGTCTTCGCCGGGTGAGTGAAACCTTTCACGCGAGGTTTTCGGCTCTGGGCCGCAGGTATCGTTACTATCTGTGTGAACGTAAATCACCCCTCATGAAAAAACGCGCCTGGCAGATGGAGTATGAGGTCGATTGGGGATCGCTGATGCAGCAGGTGAAGGCGCTTACGGGCGAGCACGATTTTTCATCCTTCTGCGCTTCGGGAAGCGGAAGCGCAACCGCGATGTGCACCGTCAAGTCGGCATCGATTGAACGGGAAGGGGAATGTATGGTATTTTCTATTGAGGCGAACCGGTTCGTCTATAAAATGGTACGCTCGATCGTCGGTACGATGGTCGATATCGGGAGGGGACGGCGGAAACTGACTCTCGGGGACATTGTCGACCGGAGGGACAGAATGCTGGCAGGAACGACGGCGCCGCCGTATGGACTGGTTCTGGATCACGTATGGTATGCGGAGGAAGAATGAAACTGCGGACAGCTGAAGGAAAAGCGGCTCTCTATCTGGTTTTCCTGGCAGCGGGTGTCGTTCTGGGAATTTTTTTCGGCGGGAGAACGCTGCAAAGGTTTATTCCCGAAACGCTCACGGCACTGCAGCGGTCCGGTGGCGGCGGTACCGTCGCGGACACGGTCTTGGAGACTGCAGCGACTCCTGCTGCAACCCGTTCGCCGGCCCTTGCGGGAGATGCGGTGTCGTTGTCACGAAGCAACGCGATCGTCACCGCCACTCGTGCGGTAGCCCCATGCGTCGTCGGCATCGTGGTGACGCAGATTCAAATGGTGCGCAGCCCTTATTATTCCGATGATTTTTTCGATTTTTTCTTCGGGCCCGACATGCAGCCCCGTTATCGGCAGGTCGAGAGCATCGGTTCGGGTTTCGTCATTCGAAAAGACGGCATGGTGCTCACCAATTATCACGTCATTCAGAATGCCGCTAAATTGTATGTCAATTTTTCCGACGGCCGGAGATTCGAAGGCAGAGTCGTCGGATTCGATGAGCGCGCCGACCTCGCGGTTGTGGCGGTAAAGGGTGACGGCTTTCCCGTGATACGCTTCGGAGATGCGGAGGAAGCTATGATAGGCGAATGGGCCATCGCTATAGGAAACCCTTTCCTGAATTTCATCAACGACGCGCACCCTACTGTGACGGTTGGCGTGGTCAGCGCCCTTGATCGCAATTTCGCTCCGTCGGAAGGCGTGTACTACCAGGGAATGATCCAGACTGACGCCGCGATCAACCCTGGAAACAGCGGCGGTCCGCTGGTGAATGCGCTGGGTGAGGTTATCGGCATCAATACTTTCATCTACACCGGATCCAACAACAACAAGGGATCCATAGGTATCGGGTTCGCCATTCCCATCAATCGCGCCCGGCGTGTCGCCGAGGAGCTCATTACCTATGGAAAGAGAAGACAGGTATGGACCGGAATCTCGGTTCAGGATCTCAACCGTTCCGTCGCTCTCGCTCTGGGATACGACGGTCTTGACGGTGTCGCCGTCGTGAGCGTTCACCCAGGAAGCCCTGGCGACGAGGCGGGGCTTCACATTGGAGATATCATCAGGAAAATGGGAAAGCGCACCATCGTTTCACATGTGGATATTGAAGGTTTTTTCGTCGATTTTTTTGTAGGCGACAGTATCAGGCTGGAAGTTGTCCGTAAAGGAAAAAAGATGGGTGTCGTGATGACGCTCGACGAGTACCGCCCGCAATAAACCGGCAGCCGGGTGAACGAACCCGCAGAACCGTCCTGAAAAGAATGGCCGTACCATTGAAAGAGAAGCGATTCTCAACGTTGCTTCTGGTGGTATTGATAGGTATACTCATCGGTTCCTATCTGAACAGCATCGTTGAGATGCTGCCGATCGGCGACAACGTGGTGAAGACGTTTTTCACGCTGAGCAGACCGTTCGGAATCGGGGATTTCGAAAACAATCAGCCGGTGCTTATCGACCTGAACGCGATCAAATTCCAGTTCGGATTCATGTTCCGGTTCAGTCTCCTGTCGATCATCGGCGTTTTCGTCAGTTTATATCTGTTCCGCTGGTATCGTTGACCGGTGCCAGCCGGAGCCTGACCTCGAAGATGGCATTGCCGTTTGCCACGATCGATCGGTGTGTGGCGGCCGCCCGGTCCGGAGCCGTGACCTGTCGCACGATCGCGGAAAGATCGCTTGAGGTCATACGCGCGAGGAATCCCGATCTGAGGGCTTTCATATCGGTGTGTGAAAAACATGCCCTGGAACGCGCGGAGATGCTCGACGCACTCCCCTGGGCATGCAAAAATCGCATGCCTCTTTTTGGCGTGCCGGTCGCGGTCAAGGACAATATCTGCACCAGAGGCATCACGACCACCTGCGCCTCAAGAATGCTAGAAAATTTCGTTCCTCCCTATGATGCCTGCGTGGTGGAGATGCTCGATCAAGCTGGAGCGATTATCGTCGGTAAAACGAACATGGATGAATTCTCCATGGGTTCTACCGGAGGAACTTCGTACTTCGGGCCTGTGGTCAATCCCCGTGATCATGGTCGAACTCCGGGCGGATCGAGCGGCGGCAGCGCTGCGGCGGTCGCGTCAGGCATGGTGATATCGGCGCTCGGTTCCGACACGGGGGGATCAATCCGGCAGCCTGCAAGTCATTGTGGAGTGGTAGGACTCAAACCGACGTACGGGCGGGTGTCCAGGTACGGACTCGTCGCTTTCGCCTCGTCGCTCGATCAGATAGGCCCGCTTACCTCGGACGTGCGGGACGCCGGCCGCATGCTGGAGGTGATTTCCGGTCCTGATGCGAGGGATTCGACGTGTGCAGGAAGAAAGTTCGTCCCTTCCGAGCATATTTACTCTGAAGACATCCGGAACCTGAAGGTGGGTTTTAGCCGCGGCTGCTTCGACGAAGGGCTTTCGGAAGATGTGCTGAAAACGGTAGTGGAAGCGGAGCGGGCAATGCGCGACGCCGGAGCACGCATAGTCGATATCGCGCTGCCCCTTTCCAGGTTTGCGGTCGCAGCCTACTATGTAATCTGTACCGCCGAGGCCTCCTCGAACCTCGCCCGGTTCGACGGGGTGAAGTACGGGCTCAGGGAAACGGCTTCAACGCCTGATGAAATGTATCGTGAAACACGTGGCAGGGGATTCGGCCCGGAAGTCAAGAGAAGGATAATGCTGGGCACATATGTGCTGAGCGCCGGTTACCATGATTCCTGGTATCTCAAAGCTGCAAAGGCCCGCACGCTTATCGGAAAAGAGCTCGCGGAGGCGTTTGGGTCGTGTGATGTTATCATGTCTCCTGTGGCCCCGGCAGCTCCTTTCAAAACGGGGGAAATCCCACGTGAACCTTTGCAGGTATACTTGACTGACATGTTCACGGTATCGGCGAATCTGGCGGGCATTCCGGGAATCAGCGTGCCCTGTTCAAAGGCCGGTCCGCCGATCGGCATACAGCTCACCGCTCCTCCGTGGCGCGAGGACCTGTTGTTGAAAAGTGGTTACGCCTTACAGTGTCTGGTCCGATGAAACGCTTCGGCTGCGATTCGCGTCCTTTGTCGCCGCTCAGGAGAGCGGGCATAGCCTTTCTCCTGCTGTTAGGCACTGGTTGCGTCACCTCCACGATCCGTTTTACCCGCGACGACGCCGGTTCCGGAGATGTGCCGAAAAGCCGGACGAAGGTCCCACGGAACTGGGACTACCGGACCCGGTATTCCGTTCCTTCGGACCGGCTCGCCAAGGTCGCTGAAGGGTACATAGGAACGCCCTACCGATATGCCGGCATGAGCCGACGGGGGGTCGACTGCTCCGGTCTGGTCTGTCTCATTTACCGGGACATGTGCAGGGCCACTCTTCCCCATTCGACTTCCAAACTCCGGAACTTGGGAAGAAAAGTGAACCGTAACAGTGCACGTAGCGGAGATCTCGTCTTTTTCAGAAGGGGACCGTTCGGGTGGGTAAATCATGTGGGTATCTTTCTGGACGGAGAAAGGTTCATTCATGCAAGCGTGAAACGGGGAGTCATTTACAGCGGGCTCGAAGAGCCGTATTATAAAACCCGTTTTGCCGAAATGAGAAGGGTATTCTGATGAAAGCGGTATTTGCGGGAGAGCGTGGATCGTTCGCTGAACTTGCGGCCAGGGAATATTTCGGGAAACGTCTCAGAATCGAGCAGGTCGAGCTGTTCGAGGACGTTTTCAGAGAGGTGATGGATGGAACCGGAGTCTATGGCGTCATACCTATCGAAAACACCAGGGCCGGCAGTGTTCATCGAAATTACGATCTGTTGCTGGAGAGCGGTTGCTCGATTGTAGGTGAGCTCACTATGAAAATCGGCCACTGCCTTATCGCGAACGGGAAAACCCGTTTGAAAGATGTGCGCAGGGTGCTCTCGCATCCGCAGGCGATCGCGCAGTGCCGGTCGTATCTCGGGCGTCACAGGGGAATGAAACCGGTGGAGACGGTAAATACCGCGATCGCGGTGAAGATGATAAAAGAGGAGGATGCCTCAGATGCGGCTGCAATCGCCTCTATGCAGGCCGCAATCGATTTCGACATGAAGGTACTCGCCGAAAACATCCAGGACGACAGTAATAACATGACCCGGTTCCTCATTCTGGCCCGGCAACCCGGTAATCCGGCGCACCGGAAAACTCCGGTGAAGTCCTCGATCGTCTTTTCGATGAAGAACATCACTGGAGCACTATTCAGAAGTCTGGCGGTGTTTTCACTTCGTGATATCGACCTTTATAAAATTGAATCAAGGCCTATGTTCGGCCAGGGATTCAAGTACCTTTTCTATCTTGATTTCGAAGGTTCGGTCACCTCGCAGGCACAGCGCAATGCATTGCGTCATCTCAGGGAGATGACGACCTTCTTTCGTTTCCTCGGATCCTACCCCGTCGGCAGACAGGTTGTTCCACGGTGCGAGAAACGCCGAAAATGAGGCGGCAGAGTGCTAAAACGCTTTATCCGCAGTTTCGTGCCAGTAATTCATGATCCTCCGGTCGGAGCTGTTGTTTTTTTCCTGGTTTTGTTTTTATAATATAGTCGGACGAGTCGGACAGGTCGGACAGGTCGGACGAGTCGGACAGGTCGGACGAGTCGGACGAGTCGGACGAGTCGGACAGGTCGGAGCATTGCCCAAATGAAAAGGCAGAGTCGGAACACGACCATCGA
>CAZGVZ010000313.1:0-5706 GCA_964529145.1 uncultured Fibrobacteraceae bacterium
GCGGTGTCATTGCCATTCTTGAAGCGTAAGGAGTCCAGTGCTTTGCACTGTTTCCATTGCACCGCTTGGCCCGCTCAAGCCAGACCACGGCTTTTAGCCGTGGTAGTTGATTATTGTGAATTAACTCGAATGGTACGAAGTGGCGGAGCGGGTACAGGTCCGCGACTCAATACTTGACAACTTCGTCGCTTCCATCACCCCTCTGCCGTATTCGGCGGCTGTAAGAAAGGTTCCCTGGTCTATCAGGTCATGGAGAGAGGGAGAACGTGACCGTATTCAGGATTCCCCTCGCTTTGAGCGTGCCCACGTACTTTCCTCCGGCGACCGGAGAACCGTCGGTGGCGCGCTGATTCCATGAGAAATGGTTCAGAATGCCGCACACAGCTGTTTCCCGGGAGAATATGAGCCTTCCCATGAGATCGTGAACCGTCAGATGAGCCGGCGCATTCTGCAGGGAGGAGGGAAGTTTGAATTCGAAATGGGTGACTTTCTGTCCCCGGAGCGGTGTCACCCGCAGGAAGCTCTCCCGTGGGCGTTCCAAAGCCGGACGTCCGTTCCGGGCACCTACCGGTGTGACCACCACATCGTTGATGATCTTGCGCACATCCATTTTGCTCTCGTCGATTTCTCCGATATCGTAAGTCTTGTCGGAAAGCGCCCCGCTCACTCCACCCGAGGCGCGCAGATACTTGGGCATGTCGTTGACCCCGTAGTTGCCCGCGGGGTTTTTGTTGAGCCGCAGAAGTTTGATAGCCTGCATCTCGCAGCTGATTGCGTCGGTACTCATGATGATGGTGCTCGGAGATTCACATGTGGCTTCCGGGTCCATGGTCTTGACGTAATTCGTGAATGATTTCGTGCTGGTGGAACCCATGGTGTCGCCTTCGTTGTTGCAGAAGAAGGCGCAACTGACGCTCAGGACCTGCTTTTTGCTGATGACTCCAGTGCATTGGAGATTCCGCACCCTTTGCGGATACCCTGTGAGAGAGTGTATGGTCGAAATCGGTTGATTGATATACGTACCGTAATGGCTTTTGAAACCGAGCGAGAAACCTTCAGTGTAATCGTTATGACCGCGGGCGCTGAACACATTGATTAGAAAATCTGCCTGATCGAGTATGGCCGCGTACTGGGTTTCCCCGGTGGCAGGGTCGCTCCCGTCCTTGATCGTCGCTTTCAGCAGCTTGGCATTAGCGCTGTTGAAAGACGCCTCGTCGTATTTTGCCTGCGCGAAAGTGTTGGAGGTATTGGCCTCGTAAATAGTGATATCGCCGGTGAATGCGGTACCATCGAAAGTCATTTCACGGAGTCCCTGAACGATCGCCAGCAGAACTTCAGGGGCAGGACAGATGGGAAGCGCATAGAAATTGGTCTTGATCGCGATTTTCGATTCGGCGTTGATGGTCGAGGGGAAGATCTCTTTCCAGGCTTCTCCGACCGTGCTCTTTCCGCTCAGCAGTTTAATGGTGTCGTCGACCATCTTGGTGACCACCGTCGAATCCACCTCTTTTTTCGCCAGATCCTTGACGGCATTCTTGTTGAAATTGATCGCCACCCGTCCCCTCCATTTGTTGGGACCGGATTCAACCTTTACTACGGCAGGTCTGCCGAGCACGGTTTTCACGGTGCCCGGAAGTACGGTCGCCGCAGTCGCCGCGGCCGTGTTCTTCAGAAATGTCCGTCGATTTACTGCCATATGTATCCTTCCGAAAACGTAGTTGAGTTGAGATCTATCATACAATCCTTTATACGGCCTCGTTCAGCTTCTGTGAACCGGGAAGCGGGAGTGAATCCCGCAGCGGATAGGAAGTGGTTGCAACTGTGCTGAACATTGTAAGTTTTGTCCGGCTGATTAATAGTTCAAAAAACGATAGACTGGGTGATACATCTTCATTTTCCAGCGCGTTCCATATCAGTTAAAGAAAGGATGGTCGGAAATGCGCCTGTATGTATCGACGATTCCGATATCCCGTCGTATGAAGGGTCGATCCGAGTCGCGCGCCGACAGAATAGAAACGAATGCTCCCGGAGAATATTAACGAATTTGCGCTTCGCCTTTCATAAATATAACACAACAGAGAGATAATGTATGACGGAAAATATAAAGGAGAGAAACCGTTCGATTGAACCGATTGGTTCAACTACCTGCCTTTGCGAAGAACTCATTCATCATACTACCCGAGAAATCATTGGAAGGTAGACTCGGCTTTCTGGTTTGGTTGGTCGATTGATGTTGTATTGGTTTTCCATTGTTTTATGAATGCAAACGCCATGGGTCAGTTTTCGCTTCGCGGGTTAATTTGATTATATTACTCAGGAACCGAAAATAACGGGGGAGACCTCATGAGTTCAAAATTCCTGCGGATGTTGTTCATACTGCCATTGGTCCTTGCTTTCCCTTCATCTGCGGAAACAGTGGCGATCACCGAGGGTGACGGCGATCGCCCGTTCGACGGGTGGGGCACCTCTATCTGCTGGTGGGGAAACATCATCGGCGGCTACAGTGAAAAAAACCGCGATTCGATCGTCAGCCTCGTTTTCGATACCGCGCAGGGCCTCGGGCTGAACATTATCCGGTACAATATCGGCGGAGGGGACGCTCCGGGCCACAACCATATGGGAGCCGGCAAGGAGATGGAGGGATTCTGGGATGGAGCCGATCGGGAATTCGATTGGGAGAGAGATGAAAACCAGCGCCGAATCGTCAGCGCGGCGGCGGAAAGGATCCACCCCGGGCACTTCATCGCTGAGGCGTTTTCGAATTCCCCGCCTTACTGGATGACTGCAAGCGGCTGTGCGTCCGGAGCCTCGAACAGCGGTCAGAACCTCAAGAGCGATTCCTATGGCAGGTTCGCACACTACCTCACGGAGGTGGTAAAGCATTTCCGGGATGAATGGGGAGTGACCTTCACGACCCTCGAACCGTTCAACGAGCCGGCGGCGGACTGGTGGAACGTCAATGGAGGACAGGAAGGGTGTTCGTTTTCAAGAACGAACCAGGCAGCGATGCTCAAGGAATTGCATACCCGGCTTCGGGACAAAGGACTCGAAACACGGATCGCGGCATCCGACGAGGCCGGCTACGATGACGCGGTGGCGACCTACAACTCATTCGACGAGGAGACGCAATCCCTCATTTATCAGATCAACACACACGGCTACAGCGGGTCCAAGCGCGCTGAACTCAGGAAACTCACCGACAGGGACGGAAAAAAACTGTGGGCGTCGGAGATAGACGGCAGCGGAGCGCCCGCTCCTTTCGATAAATGGAAGCACGACCACAACGACATCGCTCCGGGCCTCGATATCGCGAACCGCATCATTCGTGATATTCGCGACCTCCGGCCCGACGGATGGATCTTCTGGCAGGTTGTCGAGAGCGAGCAGGCCCAGATCAGCCTTGACAAGAACTGGGGATGCATCCACGCGGATTTCACAGGAGGGGAGAAATTTCATGTCTGCAAAAAATTCCATGCCCTTCGGCAGTTCACCCGTTTCATCCGGCCGGGTTCCACGATGGTCGGCTGTTCGAACGGCGATGCGGTGGCGTTCGTTTCGGCCGACGGGGAGCGGCTTGTCATCGTACAGAGAAACGCGGCCGCGGAGGCTGTCTCGAATACCTACGTCATCGAAAGCGGCATTGTGCCGGAACCCGAGGCGCCGGTCACAGTGTGGAGAACCTCGGCGGACGAGGACTTTGTCCGTCTGGAGGAGATACATCCGTCAGGTGACGAATTTTCTTCTTCATTGAAAGCGCGTTCGATCACCACATTCGTCGTACCTCTCAAACGCACCACGAGCCTCGGTACCGCCCGCCGGAATTTCACGCAGAGCGCTCCTGTACATTTCTTCATCGGTCCTGGCGGAGATCCGGTGATCCGCAACGGCACCGGTCGTGTGCTGCAGGTCGGGCTCTTCACGCTGAAAGGAGCGAGGGTCACAGAAACGGCCGCTCCTCCGGGGATCACCCGTTTCGGAGGGCTCAGGCATGGAGCCGGCTCTATACTGATCCTGCGTATCGGGAATTTTCCCTGCAGGCATGTCGGACATGTCCGACATGTCCGACATGTCCGACATCATAGAGAGGAATAGCGTCAATGCACCGATCGTGCACCCTGATTATAGCGAATTCCATGCCCGGTGTCTGCTGATAAGGGTGGGGAAGGGCGGTCGGTGTACGGAAACTGTGTCATGGGAAAGTTCATAGTCGAGGGCAGTGAAAAGCATTCGATCCATCGATTACATTAACCTTAATCGGACGATTGATTTTCGATGAGACGCGCAGCGGCAGCTAGCGGAACGGGTTTGCAGGCACGAAGTGCATATTGAACTGGCGATACGCCGGAAGCGGCTACGATCCCGTTATGCCGCTGTTCGCGAAGCAGATCGCGTAAAGGAATCGTCCGATTCAGGTTCATGGTAAGCATCTGTAAAAAGTTTTCCAGGTATTCAACGCGCGAGGAGCCATCGGTTCTGCCGTGTAGCAGGAATGCACCTTGGGATGCAATGCAACCTTATGTTTTCCGTGGGTTATTGCCCGCTCCGACCAAGCCACCGCCTTCTGTACTCCGTTGCCGGGATATTCATGCACTCACCCCGAACGCACTTTCCACAACCATCATCAACTCCTCCGGGGTGAGTTCAACCGGATTTCCTTTCATGCTGCCTGCCCTTCGGGCGGCTTCGACGAGCTCAGGAAAGAGAACCGGCGTGACGCCGGTGTCTTCGGCGGAGGGAACAGGGAGATCTCTATAAAGATCCCGGAGCCACTGTATTCCGTCGCGGGAGGTTGCGTCGGGTGAGCCGGTTAGAATGCGTGCGATATGAAGATAACGGCACAGAGAGGGCGAATCGGGTGCGCGGGAAGAGAGCGCGCTCAGGTTCATCTCCATGACATGAGGCAGCAGGATCGCGCAGAGCGCGCCGTGGGGCGCGTTCACCATGCCTCCGGCAGGGCCCGCGATACCGTGCACGGCGCCGAGGCCCGCGTTGGCGAGCGCCAGACCGCTGAGGAGACTCGCGAGCGCCATGTCCTCGCGCGCCTGCCGGTGATCGCCCTGCGCGCAGGCGATCCGAAGGGAACGTGCTGCCCTGACGATTCCCTCCACGCAGAATCCATCGGTGACCGGATTGCTTTTAAGGCTCACGTACGCCTCGATGCACTGGGTGAGGGCGTCGAGGCCTGTGAACGCGGTCACCGCAGGGGAAAGTGAATAGGTGAGTTCCGGGTCGACGATCGCGATAGTGGGCAGCATGAACGGACTGCGCAGGCTCGCCTTTACCCGGTGTTCCTGGGAGACGATCACCGCGTTTCGTGTGACCTCCGCCCCGGTGCCGGCGGTGGTAGGAACCGCTATGAACGGGAACGAAGGATTCGAGAGATGTTTTCCCTTCCCGACTACCTCGAGGAAATCGAGCGGATCGCCTGGATTGGCGAGTAGGGCGGCGATCGCTTTTCCTGTGTCGATCGCGCTTCCGCCGCCGATCGCGATCACCAGGTCGCAGTCATGATGCCGGCCGGAATCGATTCCCCCGCAGATCGCCTTGACATCGGGTTCTCCTGAAACCGCGTAATGCACGACAACCGGGAATTCCCCTTTCATGGAGTCGAGTTCCGGCCGCACCCTGTCCGAATCGCGGCCGGTGACTATCATCGGCCTCCTTCCGAGTTTCAGCGCTTCGGACAGGAGTTCGCCCGCTCTACCG
>CAZGVZ010000314.1:0-812 GCA_964529145.1 uncultured Fibrobacteraceae bacterium
GACGGATGGATACTTTCGCATCTGCGGCAGGGGTCTTCCCGTCGGACTCGTAGAGCGTTCCCGTCACCGCGTTGCCCGTCTGGGTGGAGTTGCCCGACTGTGGGCCGGTGAGGGAGCAATGCGACAGGATCGCTACCCCGGCGATTGCCGCGGCGGTCTGGAGCAAACGTTTCGTTTTCATGATGGCTTCCTTTGCAGATCGTTGTTCGACATTGGAAAAAGGTTAAAATCGAACTGGTACACCCGGTCGGCACCTTCGTCGTTGTCGGCCAGATCCATGATTTTCCGTTGAAAGGCTTCGATTTCCTCGCGGATTCTTTCGTACGTTTTTTCCGAAATGCCAAGCGTCAGTCCGGTCATATCCCGCTGATGCGGCGGAAATGCCGTGAATGCCCTTTTCGCGAGGTCATTGCAGGCGAGATGGAAGTTCAGGAATGCGACGTTCATGACATCCTTGCCGGTGGTAAGGCTTTTATCGACGATCAGACAGTCACCCGCTTCGTTTCTGCGGATTAGCCCCAGCCGTTCCAGCAGTTGCACCGAACGTTTCGCCTGCGTGACCGTTATGTGGGGATTGATGATCTTGGCTAACCACCGGTAATCGTCGCTAAAACCGTACATACCGATGATGGACCGAACCGCCGCGTGGTACCAGTTCGAATAGAATTCGTATTGATCGCTTCTCAGGATCTGGGTGGGACTCTTCGATTTTCCCATAGTTCCTACTCCGTTCAGCTTTTCAAGAAAATGTTTTCGCTCGGCGATGTCGGTACTCTGGTTGAATGCGACAAGGTTCTCGAAATATTCTGCTT
>CAZGVZ010000314.1:822-5698 GCA_964529145.1 uncultured Fibrobacteraceae bacterium
ATAAAGCCCTTGTTCCGTATTCCCGCTTTCTCCGCAATTGTCTGGTAGGAGTAATTCGGATTGCCGGCTTTCTTCGCATCGTACCATGCGGCGAGATAAGTCCTGAAATCGTCATAATCGAAGATGTTGATCATGGTTGCTCCTTATTTTTCAATATACCGGCGCTGTGGTTTAAAGTCAATGTCTTGATGTAAAAAATAGTTACCTGTAGGTAACTCATTCTACCGTTATAAAGCAAGGATGAGCAGAGGCCGGACGAAGACAAAATAAGCATATGACAATATCCTCATCAGGCTGTGCCATTCATCAAGAAAAGTATTTCCCGATCAAAAGGGGATTGTCTTCATTCTATCGGCCTTGAGGAAAAAAAACATCCCCATAGCCTCGAATCAGCGATAAAACACGAAGGACCGCCTGGCATTCTCGGACTTGAGTTGACGGACGATCAATCACTTGCGGGATTAGTTCCTTATGTGAAGCGACCTCTCTTCCACCCTCTATTTGCGTTTCTGTCCATCATTGCTGTGCCCTTGCTGCCGCCTTACCCGGAATCGAATTTTATCGAGAGTCTCATCGAGAAGAAGTTCGTACGGAATCCTGTAAGGATAGAATCTCCCGTAAAAACTCTTTCCCTATACTCCGTTCTTTCGCCTCATCGGGGGATTCCCGGGCAACTCTCATCACCTTGCGGCTGTCTCCCCCACAAACCTGGCAGATCCACGTTTTCTTAACGGGGGATTCTCCGAAAATCACGCTGTCCCGTTCGATAAATCCTCTTCCGTCGCATGCAGAACAGAACCGTATCGTGGTCGAATACTCCAGGGTTGGTCGAACTCTATCAATCGCCGAAGTATCTGCGCCGGAGTTCAGAAGTGCGATGACCACCTCACGGTCACGAAACGGAGAAAACAGCGCGGCTGTGAGCGCGGTAGTACCGTCCTTGGCCCGCGGTTCCGTAATGATCGGCAGTTTCAGCAGCTCCATCACGATATCCCTTCTTCCATATTTTGCGGCTATCATGAGCGCGGTCCATCCATTGTTTGTCCTAAGATCCGGGTTTGCCTTGCGGCGAATCATGTACAGTGCGATGCTCGTCCTGTTTTTCGCAGCGGCGATCATCAGCGCCGATACACCGCATTTCGTTTGCGCATCGAGATCCGCGCCCCTGTCTATCAGAAGAGTCGCCGCACTGTCCTTACCGTGTTCGATCGCCAGCATGAGCGCGGTCTTGCAATAATCGGCAGGATTTGTCAGGTAGGCATATGTCCCACTGATATAAGGGATGTTGTCCGGAGTGGCTGCATCGATATTCGCACCGCACACAAGCAGCTTTTCCATATGTGGACAATCACCGCGAATCGTCGCGGACATGAGGGCGGTTTCGCCGCCATTATTTCTTTTATCGATATTCGCTCCGGCAGCGATAAGGGCATCGACTGCCGTTTTACGGTTTTGATCAACCGCCCTCATAAGGGCCGATTGCCCTTTCCGGTCCTTTGCATCAACATCGGCATTTTTCTTGACCAGGTACCTGATTACGTCGAAGTGACCGTTTTCCGAAGCCAGCATCAGTGCGGTGCGTCCCGCCGTATCCCTGGAATTGATCTGGACCCCTTTTTTGATCAGCTTTTTCACGCAGGCAAGATTTCCTGTCGATGCGCATGCAAAAAGGTCATCGGCATGCACCGGGAACAGTGACGGTATCACTGTAATAAGCAGTTTCATGAGTACCTCTTTACGGCATTTCATGATATTCGCGAACAACATAGCAATGAATCCTTCCTGAATTGGAAACAATCTACTTACGGTAAATATCGGATCGGTGACCTTATCACTTCTCATTACATGTCCTCCCTGGGCCCCTGGGAGGGCCTGGGAGGGGGGTTACCATAGGATACCATCCGGAATATTTCACCGCTCTATGCGTATTAAAAGTATTAAATTACATTTTAATAATGTAAAATCTAAAGCGTTCAGGTATCCGGTCACTCCGTGTACCGGCCGGTTTTTCATCATTACAACGAGGTGGAAACGATGGGATCGATTGGCAGCGTGCCTTTTTCGGAATGGAATCTCGACTTCGGCAAAAAGCTTCTCATTGCCGGTCCCTGCAGTGCGGAGTCTCCGGAGCAGCTTCTCTCGACGGCAATGGGGTTGAAGAACAGCGGAGTGCATGTGCTTCGCGCGGGGATATGGAAACCGCGTACAAGGCCCGGGTTTTTCGA
The DNA here is from genome assembly GCA_964529145.1 of uncultured Fibrobacteraceae bacterium. Classification (GTDB taxonomy): domain Bacteria; phylum Fibrobacterota; class Chitinivibrionia; order Chitinivibrionales; family Chitinispirillaceae; genus JAFGNB01. The sequence continues at coordinate 3,048 of CAZGVZ010000314.1, forward strand.
GGGTGTAGGTGAACAGGGACTAGCATGGCTCAAGGAGGCAGGCAACCAGGCCGGCATACGCGTGGCCACCGAAGTAGCGGAGCCGAAACACGTCGAGATGTGTCTTAAAAACAAGATAGATCTGCTGTGGATAGGTGCAAGGACGACGGTCGATCCCTTTGCAGTATCGGCCATCGCTGAGTCACTGAAAGGGGTGGATATTCCGGTATTGGTGAAAAACCCGGTCAACCCGGATATCGATCTCTGGCTGGGGGCGCTGGAAAGGGTCTATAACGCGGGGATCAAAAGAATAGCCGCAATTCACCGGGGTTTTTCGACGTACCGGAAAAGCACATACAGAAATCCTCCCTTATGGCGCATTCCAGTGGAATTGAGACGTCGCGTGCCGTCGTTGCCGATAATCTGTGACCCGAGTCATCTTGCGGGTTCGGCCGAGCTGATCCAAACCGTTGCCCAGACCGCGATCGATCTGCAATTCGACGGTCTGATGATCGAAGTACACACGAACCCCCCTTCGGCCCTCAGCGATCGTAACCAGCAGATAACCCCTGAACAATACGTTCTGCTCTTGAAAAATCTGGACTGGAAAAAGGCCCAATCATCGGATTCGGGATTCAATCAGAGACTCGCCGCATACCGTAATGAAATAGATCAGATAGATTACAAAATAATCGACATGCTCGCCACGCGCCAGAGCGTGGTGGAACAGATAGCGAGCTTGAAGAAGGAAAACCACATTACCACGCTGCAGATGGGACGTTTCCAGGAGATTCTCAATAAACGGCTGGAGTATGGAGCGGGGCATCATCTTTCGGAAGAGTTCCTCAGACAGGTTATCGAACTGATCCACGAGAATTCCCTCATGCATCAGGAAAAATGCGAGAACGAGGATCTCAACTCATTCTACACCTCGTGATTCTCAGGTTCGTTTTCGGGTGACACGTTGTCCGGTTGGATCAGGATGATCGTTTCCATATCCTGCCCGGACATCAGTGGAAGAAAGTGTCGAACAGCGCGATTGCCTCCCTCAGTCCATCGCGTTTGACAATTTTTTTCCTCATCTCGTCACAGCTCATCCGGATGTCATCATTCGTAATCGCATCCCGAATCGCCTTCGCCAGGTTTTTTCACCTTTTCCCTATTGCAAAAGATTTAGTCATGTAAATGTTACCCATTGGCGTCATTCGACTTTCTTCAGCATCTCACCTATCAGGCGTTCCACTTTACGCATCGCTTCCCCGTAGGCGGCCCAGTCGCCCCTCCTGAGTCCATCCTGCCCTGCCGCGAACTGGCGACCCGCTTCGGAGATCATGTTTTTGAGTTCTCCGGGCGCTTCGGCCACGGCCGCTCCCGGGGGAGCACCGGGGCTTTCGCCCGCTACGGGAGATTCCGGCCGGTCCGGGGGCGCTCCGAATATGGCGTCAAGGGAGGCGGACAGGGTTGGCTCCATGGCGATCCTGTTTTCGAACGCCACGATCACCCGCTTGAGTTCGGGTACCCCGCCGTTGTCCGACGCGAGGTAGAGCGGCTGCACGTAGAGGAGCGACTGCTCGACCGGAATGACGAGCAGGCTGCCCCGGATCACCCTCGAACCGCCCTGGCTCCAGAGCGTGAGCTGCTTCGATATCTCCGCGTCCTGGTCGATGCGCGACTCGATCTGCGACGGTCCGTAGACCAGTTTCTGCTTTGGAAAGTCGAACACGAGGAGGGATCCGTAATTCGGCCCGTCGCACCGGGCCGCGAGCCATGCTATCATGTTCTCCTTCTTGGCAGGACAGAACGGCACCATGAGAATGAACTCCTCCTTCTCGCCTACCCCGGCCAGCTTCATGATCGTGTAATAGGGCTGCATCGGCTGCGATGATTCTTTATCGTAATCTGAGGGGATGCGCCACACGTCCTCCTTGTTGTAGAAGACCTGCGGATCGGTCATGTGGTACACCGCGTAGACCCCGGCCTGCACCCTGAAAAGCGTCTGGGGGTAGCGGATATGGCTCCTGAGGTCTTCGGGCATATCGGAGAGGGGTTTGAAGATGCCGGGGAACATACGGTCGTAGGTCCGGATGAGAGGATCCGCGGGGTCGGAGATATACAAGCGCACCGATCCGTTGTAGGCGTCGATCACCGCCTTGACGGAATTACGGATGTAGTTGCCCAGTCCGGCGATCTTTACAGAGTAGGGATAGGCATCGGTCGCCGTGTACCCGTCTACGATCCATACCAGCCGTCCGTCACGGGCTATCACCATATACGGGTCGCTGTCCGCCCTGAGGAACGGAACCGCCTTCCGGAACCTTTCGAGCACCTGGCGATGGTACATGATCCTGCTTTTCCGGTCTATGTCGGATCTCAGGAGGATTTTCATCTCCCCGAACCGCAGCGCGAACAGAGCCTTTTTCGCGACACCGCCCATGGACACTCCTCCGGTACCCTCGTAGGTGGTATACACGTTCTCCTCCCCGGAAGGATAGTCGAACTCCCTCGCTCCTGTATTGACTATCACATATCCGGCGTCGGTTTCGCCGTAGTAGATCTGGGGGCGGGTCACGCTTATCGGAATGGTCGAGGAGGGCGGCAGGTTCTTTATGAAAAAATCGGGCAGGCCCTCGGAGGTCACCTCGTTCACGGGTCCCATGCATAGTCCGTACCCG
>CAZGVZ010000315.1:0-5693 GCA_964529145.1 uncultured Fibrobacteraceae bacterium
GCGGATTAATCGGATTATTGGATTGCACGGATATCGGAAATCACCTGAGTAAAAAACCGGAATCGCGGATTAATCGGATTATTGGATTGCACGGATATCGGAAATCACCTGAGTAAAAAACCGGAATCGCGGATTAATCGGATTATTGGATTGCACGGATATCGGAAATCACCTGAGTAAAAAACCGGAATCGCGGATTAATCGGATTATTGGATTGCACGGATATCGGAAATCACCTGAGTAAAAAGCCGGAATCGCGGATTAATCGGATTATTGGATTGCACGGATATCGGAAGATCACCGGAGTAAAACCGATGATCTTCGCTGAATACCGTGACGGCCGGCAGAAATGCTCAAAAGCTTCAGGAAAACCTGCCGCCGGCTGGGCCGTAATCTTATTGAGCCTTCCACTGTTCTGCAAAATCCGCGAAGGAGGTTGATATGATACTCAAGAAATCCGCCAAAGACAGACATCTGGAAAAAGCGGGATGGCTCGAATCCTACTGGCTTTTTTCATTCAGCGAATATTACGATCCCGAAAACATCAACCATGGCGCACTCAGGGTTTTCAATGATGATATCATCCAGCCGCATCACGGTTTTTCGGATCATCCCCATCAGAATTACGAGATAATCACTATAGTGCGCGAAGGGGAACTCACTCACAGGGACAGCGCCGGCAATTCCGGCACACTGAGGCCCGGAGACGTCCAGCGCATGAGTGCCGGAACCGGGATCGTGCACTCCGAATTCAATCATGGAAACGACCCGATCCATCTCTATCAAATTTGGATACGTCCCGAAAGGGAAGGCCTCGCTCCTTCCTATATGCAGAGGCATTTCGACCTCGATGCCGGAAACCGTCTGTCGCTTCTGGTTTCGCCCGAGGGCAGGGACAGCCTTTCAGTACATAGCGATGCGATGCTGTTTCACGGCTCGTTCGATGCCGGTTCGGAATTCGCGTATTCCGCGGAAACAGACCGAAAAATTTTCCTCTACCTCACGGACGGAGAGGCGGGAATCAACGGTATAAGGCTGAACGCGGGGGACCAGGCCAGGGTAGAAGGGGAATCGCGTTTGCTGATCAGGGCCTTCGAGTCTTCGAGGTTCGTACTTATAGACACTTCGAATATTGACGTGTAATAGACTCGAAGAGAGCGGCATGAAGGATATCGGTACATCCTGAAAAAGAAAAGGAGCCTTTCGGCTCCTTTTCCTTCAGGCTTGCGCCTGATACCCCATCATCATCACACACATCTGCCATTCTCATGGCATAACACCTGACCATAAAAAAAGCAATTAACATGCCATTATTCCACATACCGATACCCGCATCCGGAGAAGCAGTGATTCCGGCACGGATCTCATTATAAAACTTCATAGTAGGCAGGACATCGATCTCCCCTGTGTCTATTCCAGGAACCAGGAAGAGCCTGCTATTTATAGACCATGGATCGGTAAAAATTACCTATCAGCTACTTTATTACTGACTGTGTTGTAAGGCGTCTGTAAAAAATCATTACAGGAGTTCAATACGAGAGGCTACCTGCTGAGACTATTTCCCCGACCTGTAAACGACCGTAACCTGATCCGGTGGGGGCTAAGCGCGTCACCCGACCGTACATATGCCGCACGCCCGATTCCGTTGATGCCTTCAGCTTCGTAATACATCATGCTGTCGCATTCCCCGGATCGACACAGCCGGAGAGTGACCGGAGGGCCGAACCCGTCCGGGAATCTGTGCGCGACAAAAAGTCTGCGATCCGCCACAGCCAGAAACGACCTTACCGCTGAATCCCGTTTTACATCTCCGGAACGGTACAGCATACCCGGATTGCACGAATCCGCCACTCCGGTCACGATGAACACTCCCCGGTACCCTTTTACAGGTGAAAGGGCGATCCCGTGATCCCGGCCGGAATCCTCCCGTTCAACGGCCGTAGCGCCGGGTTTTCCGGCATCAGTGCCGGATTCGACGGATTCACCGCCTTCCATCGAATGTCCAGGTCCGGCCGTTGTGTCATCTGTCCGCCGATGTACCGCGGTATCCCGCGCATGAATCGAACCTGTGTGCGGGTTCACCCTGGGCAGGGCTCGTTGCGTGAACCGTTTATCTGCCGCTTCGCGGAGTCCCGATCGACTGACGGGGCCGGTACTCCCCGAATCGGAACCGGAATCTTCCGTATTCTGATGCAGAAATGTTTCGGGAGGAACAGCGGAGCTTTTCGCCGGGATCTTTCGTTCCGGAGCTCCGGAGGTCACTATCATCATATCGGCAGACCTCCTGCTTCCGTTTCCGGCCTCTCCGGCGCGGGTACGGAGATTCATTCCCAGGGAAACTATGAACAATGCCACTGCGGCTACGGCAGCGATAATGGCGGCACGCCCTGCGCCACGCCTGGTCCTTCGACCCTTTCCCGGGGAATGTACTCCCCGGCCCTCCATCACCGATCCGAAGGCTCTCCTTCTCACGACGGAGTCTCCGGTCACCGAGTACCATGCGTTCTCAAAACAGGAGCATTTCACCTGTCCACGCACTTTGAAAGCCGACGTCAGTATCGTTATATCGGCGAACCGTGAAGGCGACCCGCCTGCCGGGAATCCGCTGTGGACACCCTCCATGAACCACGTCCGGTCGAGAACGCATCTGAGGGCCCGCGCGATGCCGGTCGGGAAAAAAAGATCGCCAAGAACACCCAGAAACGGAACCGTTCGCCAGAGTCCTCCGGTCGCCCGGTTTATTCTACTCCATGCACCCGATTCACGGCATGAGAGTACCCGCCGTAGCTTCGCGAACGTCGATACCGCGATCGCGCCGGACATCGCGCACGATCGAAGCGCCATGCGCGGAGTGCTGAAATCGATCGCCGCTCTTACTTTATGCGAAATGTCCTTCAGCACATGGCGTACCGGACGGGGGCACTCAAGGCTGAAATTCGTTCCGTCAATTCGCTCCGAGGTCATGATCCTGTAGCAGAGGAGCGCAAGGGAGTACACATCGCGGCACTGCGCGCCATGTTCAATCGCGGCTTTCTCCGCCAGGAGTTCCGGTGGGATGCGCCCCGGGAGCACCGTAGAGAGCACCCCCGAATAATTGGCCAGCACCACGGGTTCATCGGGCGTCGGGAAAAACAGCGTATGCTCCGAAATGCGGTCGTGAAATATGCCGCGATCGTGGTGTCGCCCGACTGTCCGAAGAACGAGCGCCGCGAACGCCCTGCGCTCTTTTCGGACAATGCGCAGGGGGCGCGGAAAGAGAAGGCGCGGGAGGCGGACGACAATCCCGGGTATACCGGAATCCCGGGCAATCGCGCCCCGGATTCTTCCGGTTATGCCCCTGTACCAGTCCGCATAAAAATCGCCGCCGCGCCAGGTATACCTGCCCGTGTACTCCTTTTCGCATAATGCAAGAATATCGTTCAATGTACAGCGCGGCACTGAATGCACCAGTACTGTTTCACAATTCGTGCGGTTCGGGAAACAATATTTGGGAATGGGTGTCAGAGATGACTCGAAAGCACCGAATGCGGCTTTCTTCACCGCCATCGTTTCGGCCTCCCTGAGCATCCGTTCCGCGGTCCCGTAAAGGGCGAGTTCGACAAGAAGGGAATCGGTGCATACTTCATATCCGTCAATGGAAAGCGGCTGGATCGCGGCCATCAGTCCGGAGGAGAGAAGACGTTTCTCACGCAGAGGGAGACGATTCGATTCAAGAATTGAGGAAAGGTATTCCTCTCCGGTTCGCGAAAACTGCGAAGATCGGGTCGCGTCGAACATCACCGGAGCGCCTCCGCGATCTCCAGGTGGAGCTTTTCGAGGCTGAACTGATAAAGCCTCCCGAACATCCTGGAGTAGAATTTTGCCTCCCTGCCCCCCGCCTTTCCGTTTCCGGCCATCTGATCGGCCCGCCGTGTCAGCGCCTTGAGAAACTCCATACACCGTTCCGACCGTCGAAGCCTGTACAGGAGCACGACGCGTTGAATGTTGTCGAGGTCATCGTGGACTGTCCCGTTCCGAAAAGCGTTTTCCAGGTTCGACAGCGTCAGGAGGAAATCCTCCCCCAGAGTGACTCCGAAAAAATCGCTCATCACGCACCGTATCTCTTCGGCTCCGAATTTCCTCCCCAGAGCCCTCTTCCCTATGCTTTCGATATCGTTCCTGATCTCCACAGCGCTTCCATAGCTCCGTTCCATATCCGGACAGGTCCCTTTCCGGATCATTTCCGCGAAACCGGAGAGGATCGAAGGACAACGCACCATTCCACGGTCCACACGAGAGGGGTATTCCCTGCAAAAAGCCTTGAGATTGAGTTTTTTTCCGGACAGTATGTCGTTTATCGCCACTGTGAAAGAGGAGTTCCGGAAAGGGTTGTACCGCGTGATGATTTCGAACAGGATGGTGGAAGACAGGACGCCCAGGTCGATCTTTTTCCCCTTGTAGGGCATCTCGAACGATCCGTCGAGATTCCTGAACACCGGGACCCCCGTGACCCCGTGGACATATTCGCCGAACCGGTTGCGCGCTGTTTCGCTCATGTCAATAGGTATCCTTTCGAACGAATACCTTGACATGTAGTGTACCGTGCCGAGCACCCAGGCATCCTCGTTCTCCCCGTGCACGGTCACGTTGAGGCTTGATTTGAGATCCTTCGAAATGCCGAAGTCCGTGACCTTGAGCACCGCCCGGTTCTCATCGAAAAGGATGTTGGATGGTTTGATATCCCGGTGCACGATACTGCGCCGGTGGATATCGTGTATCGCGTCCGCGATCAGCCACATCAGCGCGCATATCTCCCGCACCGTAAACGGACGCTGCCTGAGGAATATGAGGTCTTCGAGACTCAAACCCGGGACGTACTCCATGCTGTAGAAAGGCACCTGCGTGCCGTCCGGCATCCGGTGCATTCCGCACTCGTATACTTTCACGCATCGCTCGGAAATCTCACCGACCATCTTGGTCGTTCTGATCTCGTTGAAAAACCGCTCCCTGAGGGTACGTGAGTCTACGTTCCCGTCATCGTAAAGAAATTTCAGCGCGACCGTGTCGCCATTGTTGCGTACCGCTTTTATGATGACCCCAAGCCCGCCCGACCCGATGAGGGAATGCATCGTGAAGGTCTCATACCCCAGCCTGATGCCCGATCCGGGATCGAGCAGGCGGGCGATGAACCGGGAAGGAACTCCGTCCGATGAGGAGTGTTCGTTCGCAGGCAGGATTTCCATTCCTACATTATAAAATGGCGAAACCTCGAAGTTAAGGGGCAGATTACATTTGTCCAAAACGGGCCTCTCGAGAAACCGGAGAGCCCCCGGGATACACGACCCTTTTCATCTGCATGGCGCATTCCGGCACAGGGGAAGGAGCCGGGAGAGTGGCATGAAGATTGCGTTTTTATTCGCCACTTTTTCCGTTCCGGGATTCGAGACGGATGATCACCTTTTCCGGGTTTCGAGGTAAAGGATGCAAAGATTCATTCCGGGCAGCATATTTTTCACCAACGGCGTCGGATACCACCAACAGAAACTTCAGAGTTATGAGCTTGCACTGAGGTCAGCGGGTATAGAAAAATGCAATATCGTTTCAGTATCCAGCATTTTCCCTCCGGAATGTTCATTGATCTCCCGTGAGCAGGGAACCGCTCTCATCCAGCCGGGTCAGATTGCTTAAAATGGAAACCGAAAGGTCGCGAGACC
>CAZGVZ010000316.1:0-5683 GCA_964529145.1 uncultured Fibrobacteraceae bacterium
GGAGAGTTGCGTTTCGCGGTTTCGAACAGGTCGCGCACCCTCGCGGCGCCCACGCCCACGAACATCTCCACGAAATCCGATCCGCTCATCGAGAGGAAGGGCACTCCAGCTTCTCCGGCCACGCAGCGGGCCAGCAGGGTTTTCCCCGTACCCGGAGGCCCGAGCAGAAGAACTCCCTTGGGAATCTTACCCCCGAGCCGCTTGAATTTCTTCGGGTCCTTGAGAAAGTCGATGATCTCCTGCAGCTCGAGCTTCGCCTCCTCGACGCCAGCTGCGTCTGCGAAGGTGGTTTGAGGACGGTCGATCATGTTGAGCTTCGCGCGGCTCTTTCCGAAAGAAAAAATGCCCTTCTGGCCCGCCTGCATCTGCCGCATGATGAAAAGGGAAAAGAGAATCATGATCGCCCAGGGAAGAACGCTCACCACGAGGTCTCCCCAGTTGAGTTTTTCCTGTTCGAACGTGTAGGCGAGTCCCGCCTTGTCCCATTGGGCGAGCATCGCGCCATCGACGTACGGAAGGCTGACCGAGAAATATTTCGTGGGGGTCAGATTCCGGAGCGAAGGCAGTTTGGTGAGAGCTACCGGATCGTCCACTTCGCCGACGAACTGGGCGCGGCCCGTTCTCCCCTGGATGACGGTGGCTTTGGTGATCCGCAGTTCGGGATGCGCGAGCAGTTCCTGGAACTGACTGTAGGTGATTTTGGCCTCCCGCTGCCCTCCAGTACCTTCGAGGGTCCGCAACGCGAAAACCACAGTGACAGCGATCGCCACCCACATGAGGACCGTTTTCAGCGGATCTTTTTTCGGGCCCTGTCTGCCGCCATCCCCTTCCTTTTTCCGGTTGACGCCCCCACCAGTCCCGTCTTTCGTCTTTTTCTCTTCCAAAACAGCACTCCTTGACACTTAAATGTACCCTTCCCGGAACGGATGTCCGGGAGAAGGCCTAAAATACATTATATAATTCCGAAAAGCTTCGTGATTTGTAGTTTCACCACCTCTTTCGTGGATTCCGAGACCCTGAACCGCTCGTCGAGTCTGATTCCGGGTATCCATACCGCTTTATTGCGCCCGGAAAAAAGGCACCCGGTCCGTTCGCGCTCGGGCCCGGACAGGCCCTGCTTCGCCAGAAACCTCAGTATCGGTACTTCCTTCGCTCCGGTTCCGAAGGGTATAAACACATCATCTGTCGCAACCGTCCGGTAGACGCAGGTTTCTCCCAGAGCCGCTCCGTCGATGAAAACGGTCCATTTTCCATGGTCCAGCCGTTCCGGAACCGATTTTACGACCTCGAGGGAGATTTTCCGCCGTTCGACTCCGATCTCCGCGCTGCCCGGCACCGGAATCCGGAAACTGAAAACCTGTGCGCCCCTCCCGAAATACAGCTCCTCCCGGCCACGGCTGCAGCGCCATCCGCCGGGTAGAAGCAGGGTCCCGCCCGAAGCGGTTTCCGCGAGAATCGCATCGATATGGTACCTCGTTGGAGCGATGCCCCATTTCGCCAGGAGCGTGCGAACCCCTTCCGATGCGCAGGCGGATGCGAGGCCCTGTTTCCTGATCGTGAACGAATTCTCACGGGGAAGCCGCAGGTTCTCCCAGATCCAATGCTCCACTTCGCTCTTCTGCGTGGTCCAACGCTCCACTGCCTCGGCCGCCAGGGCGGTGAGATGCTCCACCACGCGGGGCTGGAATTCCAGGAGAGCGGGAAGCACGACATTCCTGATCCTGTTGCGGAAAAAACGGCAGTCGCAGTTCGAAGAGTCGTTCCGGAAGGGGATGCCTAAGCTGCGGAGGTATCCGACAAGTTCGGCCTTCGTCACGGAGAGAAGGGGCCTGACGACCCCGTCTTCCCTAAGCGGGTGAATGCCCCGCAGCCCGTTGAGACCGCTTCCCCTGAGAATGCGCATCAGCACGGTCTCGGCCTGGTCGTCACTGGTGTGCCCGGTGGCGACGAACGTGCAGCCGGTCTCCCGGCGCACCTCACCAAAAAAACGGTACCGCTCCTCGCGCGCCGCGGCTTCGAGCCCCGGTTCGTCGAGCCTGTGACCGTGGAGCCTCCGGGTGAAAAACGGGGTGTTCAGGCTCTCCGCGAGCGCCCTGACCAGCCGCTCGTCCCCGTCGGACTCCCCGCCCCTCAATCCGTGGTTGAGGTGGGCGATCACGATTTTCCCGATTCCTAACCTTTCACGCAACCCGTGAAGGAGTGAAAGTAGCGCGACCGAATCAGCGCCGCCGCTCACCGCAACGACCACCGACGATCCCGGAGGAATGAGCTGTCTCGAAAAGCGGAGGACCTGTTCTGATATTGAGTCGCGGAGCATAATCGCGGAGCAAAAGAATACTAAGGAGGGGAAGTAGCAGCGGAGGGAATCGAACCCCCGACACGTGGATTATGATTCCACTGCTCTAACCGACTGAGCTACGCTGCCGTGACAGTCGTTCAAAAAATATATCGGCGGTAAGGAAGAGTCAAACGTTGCCGGTGAAGCAGATATCGAAAACGGAAGGACATTCCGCGTTTTTATAGCCGTCCCGCTCCACAGGCGGAGCCGGCGGGTAATTCTCCGTAAGGATTTATCTCGGATGCCCCCAAGCACCGGTAAGAAATCAATCCCAAAACGACGATATCTTGCTTCCGGACCGGAATAGCGGGACCCTTAAAAAAGGAGCGGCGATACTCCGCAAGGGATATCGCCGATAAAACTGCACCTGAATGGAGAGATCCGCCATCCGGCGGTTCTCTCCCGCTTCGTTCCTGCCTTTAGTCGTTGAAGAAGTTGGGAATGTATCTCGCTGCAATGGCCTGGTCGCTTGACGCATGCGTCGGAGGGACGTTCACGTTTGCAGGGTCAAAGGTGGTGGTCAATGTCCCCGCTTCTGGAAAATCGCCGATATCGCCAGTACGCGGGCTTCCCTCATAACCGTTGGCCACTTCATAATAGTCCCACCATTTCGTCTCCGCCTGATCATCGAAAACGAGTTCCGATAAGGCTCCGAGGCCGGACACTTCGGCGATATGTGCCATCTGCGCATTCTCAAACGAAGCGAGCACCAGCGGCGCCTCACTCATCTTCGCCTTTGCGGACGCCCTGGAAAATTTCGGAATCGCCAGAGCGGCCAGGATACCGATGATGACGATCACGACCATGAGCTCGACCAGTGTAAAACCTTTATTGTTGCGAACCATACTACCTCCAGGATTGAAATGAAACGGTATCGTTTTTGAAAGTGAATTGTCCGTTCTTGACCTGCAAACGAGTGTGTAATCGATCAGGAGTTCCGCCTCCCCCTTTCCCGGGCATTCGTCAGGGTGCCCCGAACGAGTTTCGGTTCTATTTTCAAGTATAGCGACACAGCTTTCCGATATCAAGTACTTCCTTCGAACTTATCGATTATTTTTCGCATACCGCACACTGCAAATGATTTTTTCACCGCGGTTTTTATTCAACGGTTTCTCCGTTCGTTTCACCCCCATCCGCCCGGGACAGGGGCATTTTTGTGTATTAAACTATTGATATGCCAACATCGTATGAGCTCCCCCAGGGTTTTCAAAGGCCGCCTTCATGTTTCCTTCACCTTTTTCGCGGTCAGGTAGAGGTGCTCAACAGGCAGCGTCCCCGTGCGGATGATCGTATGCGAGGTCATCGCCGTTACCTCCCATCCCTGTTCGCCCAGTTTCGCGAGATAGTTGTACAGGGTGGTGTCCGTCCAGTTGCTGACCGTTTCCCCGTTCACGTAGTGTACCTTCCAGGACACCTCCTTGGGCAGCACATGCCCGAAAACCCCCTTGCCGTATTTTTCGGCGATGATGAACTGGTGCTCGAATTTCATCCGTTCCCTTTCACGGCCCGATACCCTTAGTAAAGCCATCCTCCGCCCGCTCCCTCCCCTCCGGAAGCGCACTCCGGAATGATACCATGGTTCCTTTGTGAAGGCAACGTCAATGTTTCACCGGCTGCAGGAGCCGTGCCTCGAGTTCCCGGATCTTTTCCGCCAGGTTGGCCCTAGCCTCGGGGCTCTCTGCGGTCTCGTAGGCGAACAGGAGAAAAGAGAGCCCTTCGGCCGCGGAACCCGCGCCGGTGTAGAAGTCGTGCGCGAGGGAAGCTAGTTTCTCCCTCGGCGCTCCCTTCACCATAGCCGCGCGCGCGAAATAGCCCGCCGCGGTTTTGCGGTCGCCGTAATATCTGTAGTGCACCATGCCGGTCATGAAAGCCAGTTTCCACCTGGTCGCTCCCAGGTGGGTGAGCCCCCGTTCGAGAATGATCCTCGCTGCCTCCGGGTTTCCGCAGTGGTCGGGAATCATGAGACCCGCGAATTCATAGGCCGGGTAGAACCAGGGGCAGAGCCGCGTGATGATATCGATCATGTCGGTGAGCCAGGAGAACTCCCGGTCCCCCATGAAATGCCCGCCGAAATAGAGCACCGTGCGAATCCAGAGATAGTGGGCGGCCGTTGCCTCGAATCCGAGGAACGCGGGCTTGATCCGCTCGCCCTGCGGCAAATAGGTCATGCTCTCGGGCTTCCACTGTTCCCCCGCGACAGTGCGGAGATCGCCGCGAAGGAACAATGTGCACACTCCCGCGGCTACGATCGAGGCGGCGAGAAGGCCGCTGCGGAGCTTCATAGATCCTTCCGCGAAAACACGAGAATCGAGAGCAGCAGTGCCATTATGGTATATAGAATGCCGTAAAGTGCGGCCTCGGTGACGAACCGCTCCGGAATGGCCAGATCGTACACGACCCTGGTCCTGATATTGAAATGCTCCAGATTGGGGAGTAGGGTGTTGAGGAACCCCAGGATGAACCTCCAGACCGGGCTCCGCTGCTGCGCGGCCCCGATCTCCATGAGGTCGTTGAGGTGCCCGGCGATGTAGAATCCCACAGTGAAGATGGCTGCCAGGGTGGGTGTGGTAAAAGTGGAAAACAGTATTGAAACCGAGACCATGAGCGCCATTTCCACAGCCAGAAGAACGACTGCGTACAAGACCTCGCTCCGTACCTGCTCGCCCATGAGCCGTATGGACGCGAAAAAAACCAGCGCGATCAGCACATAGTTGAGGAGCAGGGTGGCGCAGAGGCCGCAGAATTTACCCGCGATGAAGGAATCTCTCGAAACCGGCCTTCCCACTACGCCATATACCGTCTTCGTAGAGAGCTCCGCTCCCAGAAGACCGACGCCGATAAAAATCGCCAGAAGCAGCCCTGTCACCGACATGGTCGCCAGACCGAAATCGGTCATGACCTGCGACCGTGAAAAGACCGAGAGGTCGCCGAACGAGATCGAGAGCAGAAGCGCGACAGCGGCGACGAGAAGGATATTGTAGAGAACCTTGTTCCGGACCGTTTCCCTGAATGTGTTCAGCGCGATAATGAGCGTTGCCTTCATTCAGCACCCTCCGATCTCCGAGTGTACAGAAGTTCCTCGAGGGTCATCGACCTGGGAACCACCCTGCGCGGGAAAACGCCGTGGTCGGACAGTATTCTCTGGACAGCCTCGACATCCCCGGATTTCGGAACAGTGATTACCCATTCGCCGCTCCCCTGATCGAAATCGGGAGTGCATCCAGCGCGGGTCAGCGCCTCGCCGCACGGTCCGGGAAGCGCTCCGGTCACAAGGTCGGTCCCGGTATGCCCTTTTTCCAGCAGTTCCCGCACCGCCCCCGCATAGGACATTTTTCCCCGCTCCAG
>CAZGVZ010000317.1:0-5670 GCA_964529145.1 uncultured Fibrobacteraceae bacterium
GCCATACTCTCCCTTATCGCGATATCGCTCTTTCACTGTGCGACCCGGATCGCGGGAGGAGCTTCCGATACGGAGGTGAGCGCGATCGTGGGGAGAGCGGTCGATGCAAACGAAATTCCGGTCCGGGGAGCGCTGGTCCGTCTGCGGGACCAGAACTATTATCCGGGTTCGGACAGCGGTCAGGTGCGGTCGACGACGCTCAGGATTGACTGCATCACGGACGACAACGGCTGGTACCGGATCGATTCGGTGACCGACGGAAATTACATGATCGAGATCATCAGCGGCGATACCGCAGGCTCGCTCCAGCCTCTTACGATCGCGACTTCCGTTGCGGTCGAATGCACCGTATCGGCAAAACTCGAACCTTTCGGGACTATCGCGGGCGCCATTGACGTTACGTATGATAATTATTTTTTGATGAACAGGACGAAAATCCGGGTAAAGGGAACCGAGCACGTCCATTACCCGGATTCTTCCGGGAATTTCGAATTCTCCGTACCCGGCGGATCTCACTGGGTCAAGATCAGCATCGACAGCAGCCATTTCGAAGACTTCACCTTCAACGCGAATGTCACGCCGTCGGAATTGAGGTACGTCGGAACACTGCAGCTCGGGTACAAACCCTTCATACCGTTTCCGGACTATCGCACCGATTCGATCGCGTTGCGTACATTTCTTGACAGCGCCGGACACCCCGATATCCCGGTGGAGCAGGTTTCCACACGGATGCATAACCGTATCAACACGGTCACCCTGCGCGGTATACCGGTTTCCATTCCGCTCTTCCTTCTTGGAGAGCTCACCGGGCTCACGAAAGTGGATCTCGGTTATACTGGGACCGCGGATTCATGCCGTTTTACCTGCGGATTATACTCGCTTAAATCTCTTTACCTCGACGGCAATGCCATTACGGGTCTCTCCCGATGTGTTGAGGGCCTGCCCTGGCTCGAGGAGCTCAACGTCGCACGCAACCGCCTGACGTCGCTGCCGGAAGACCTGGCACGAAAGCGGTTCGTCATGCTCGACCTGTCCGAAAACAGGTTCTGCGACTTCTCCCCCTATCTCGAGGGATGGGCCAACTACAACGACCCGGGGTGGATGGATACCCAGGAATGCCAGTAAGGGTCAGCAAAAGGCTCTTTCCGGTGGTACGCGCCCGACGAAGGGGCGTACCCGCGCCCATCCGGAAAACTCATCTTACAGGAGTCACTTGCATGAAAAGGGGTCTGTTCTCGGTATGTATGTTTCTGTGGGTTTCGTATGGGGCGAAAGCGCAGGTGAGGATCAATGAATTTCTGGCCGACAACGTGGCGGTTTTTCCCGACAATTACGATTACGACGATTTCTCCGACTGGATCGAGCTCTACAATTCCGGTAACTCCGGGGCGGACATCGGCGGGTATTATTTGACAGGTGATATACGGCAGCCGAAAAAATGGAAGGTTCCGGAAGGAACCTCGATTCCCGCAAAGGGGTATCTTCTGATCTGGGCGGACGGAAACGACGGAAAACCGGGCCAGTCGGAGACGCGCGAATGGTACCCTGGCAACGACCGGTACACCTTGAAGAACTACCACGCAGCCTTCAGGCTCGACAAGGAGGGGGAGCAGGTCGCGCTTTTCGACGATGCCGGCGCTATTGTCGATTCGGTAACCTTTCCAAGGCAGTTTCGCGACGTTTCGATGGGAAGGACCTCCGACGGCGTCTGGGCACTTTTCGACGAACCTACTCCCGGCTCAAAGAACTCCGAGGCGGGCAAACCGCTCACCACGTCCGAGTATTCCGGTGATGTCGTATTTTCGTTGGAGGGGGGGATGTACGGGTCCGCCCAGAAGGTGACCCTCACCTCGTCAGACGGAAGCGATATCCATTATACTATCGACGGTTCGATTCCTTACGCTGGCGATCCCGAATATTCAGGCCCTATTTCGGTCAGTAAAACAACCGTCATACGCGCCCGGACCGTGAGCGGTGACAAGTTCGCTGGGAGGGTGATCACCAACTCCTATTTTATCGGCGAGAAGGACCGGACCGTAATGATCGCCTCATTGACCACGGATCCCGGGTTTCTCGACAACCGGGACTACGGGATCTGGGCGAACGACCTCAAGGGAAGAGAGGTACCCGCATCTCTGGAGTTCTTCACGGTCGAGGGGGAAAGGGCGGCGAGGTTCAACTGCGGGATCCGGAACGGCACGTTGACAAGCTTCGGGGAAGCCCAGCACCCGCTTCAGGTCGCGCTCCGGAAGAGATACGGCGAGGAGTACGTGCAGTACGGATTCTTCACGAACGAGGCCGACAGGTTCAGCAGGTTCCGTCTTCGCCAGGGGGGCGACGCATGGGCGAACAGTTTCATCGGAGATGCCCTTCTCGACCCGATCTGCACGGGGCAGACCGAGGTGGGAATCCAGGCGTTCCGGCCCGTGGTCAGCTATGTCAACGGTGTCTACCACGGCCTTTACAATCTGCGCGAACAGTTCAAGGAGTACTATTTTTCCGAGCATTACGGTGTAGATCCCGGAGCTATCGACGAAGTCCGATCCATGCTCGTAAACGGCTCCTCCTCGGGTATGGCGGGCGAGGGGTGGATTCTGGAGGCCGGCAGCTGGGATCCATGGAGATCGCTCATGAGTCTCGTCAAGTCGGGAACCATGGACGCCTCAAGGTACGACCAGGTGAAGGAGCTGGTCGATATCGCCAGCAAAACCGATTTCATCTGTCTGGTCGATTTCGGCAAGGCGATCAGCTGGGGACACAACGAGGATGTCTGGAAAGTGCCGGATGGCAGGTGGAAATGGCTCGTCACCGATTTTGACCGTGCCTGGGTGTATGAAGATAATTTCGCGGGAATAGATCTCAATCAAATCACCGAGGCCGCGGGTGTAAGCGGCAGTATCATGCAGAAGGATACGTTGTTCTCGAGATTGATGGGGAACAACGATTTCAAGAACTACTTCATTCAAAGATACGCCGCGCACCTCAACAGCACGTTCAAGGTAGAACGGCTGACCGCGATCGTCGACAGCATAGAAAAACTGATTGAACCCGAAATGGCTGATCATTCCGCCAAATGGGGGAGTGAGGGTGGAATAAGATCGGTTTCCGCGTGGAAGCGCGAAGTCGGAGATCTCAGGAAATTCATGACCGAACGTCCCGCCTACTGCTGGAAGCATCTGGAAAGCTCCCCTTTCAACGCGTCCGGTGGGAGGGCGGACCTTTCGGTGAAAATTTCGCCTTCCGAAGCCCAGGGTGAAATATTCATCAATGGTGTCAGGATGAGTCGGGGGATTACGGGAATCAGCCTTTACAAAGGAATTCCTTTCCAGGTCAGGGCCGTGGGAAAACCGGGCTGGGCCTGCAAGGGGTGGGAGGGGGGCGAGGGCAGGGAGGACTCCATGACGGTTACCCTGAACGGTGACAGGACGGTTACCGCTCTTTTCGAAAGGAGCGAGATCGAGGTTCGTCGCGATATGGAAGCAGGAAATCCGGTGGAGGCCGGATTTTCACTTTCAAGGAGGACCGTTCCTTCTGGGAGATCGGTTTCACTCGCGCTCGAAATCTCGCTGCCCCACACAGAACCGGTCACGGTGGACCTCTATTCGATCACGGGCACACTGATCGAGCGACTCATGAGCAATTACCAGGCACAGGGTGGACGCAGCACCGTTCACCTGAGATCGGGTCGTGTCGCGGCAGGCATCTACTGTATAAGAATCATCGCGGGGAGGAGCAGGTCGACAAGGGTGATTACCATACATTAGCTGGACTCTTCAAACTATGCAGGAACAGCATATTAGAGAGCTTCTTCCCGTTTTTCCGGGAGGGTGTGATTTTCGGACGACGGACCGGTTTTCTCAATCATGCGCAAATACTTTATGTATATTATTGAGTCCATCGGGAGACCACACCTTTCCGGATCGATGAAGGTCAGGAGAGGAGCTTGCTTTCAGTTATGCGATTAACGCTTCTTTGAATCACTCATCCGCCTACCCGCGAAAGTGAGGCATTATGAAAAATTGGTGCATTGCCGCGCTGATATCGACCTTTTCGGCCGTACCTGCCGCCGGTGAGGAGGTCGATTCCACCGCCCTTATTTTCGACGATCGCGTGATCCATGCCTATGAGCTGCAGTTAGCACCCGAGGATTGGGCGGATTCGCTGGACTATTACAAGCTCAACGGCGAAACGTATATGAAAGCCACACTCACATACAAGATCCCCGCCGGCGGCAGCGTCATTCTCGAGGATGTCGGAGTGAGATACAAGGGTAACTCCACCTATACCTATGCGGTGGAAGCGAACAGTCCCAAGAAATCCTTTAAAATTCACGTGGACGAATTTTCCGATTCCCCGCGGAAACTGTTCGGCTGCGAGCGGATCAATCTGAACAACTGCATTCTCGATCCAAGCATGATGCGGGAAAAGATCAGTTACGACATCATACGTGCCTATCTGCCCGCGGTGCCAAGGGTGGCGTACGCCACGCTCACGGTCAATGGAAAGCCCCTGGGTCTCTATGCGCAGGTCGAACAGGTGGACAAAGATTTCCTCGAGCGTCATTTCGATAAACCCGATGGAAACCTGTACAAGGCATCCGACCATGGAGCTCCGCTCGACTACAGGGGGGACAACACCAACGAATACAAAGCGCTTTACGAACTCAAGACCAACAAGGATGCCGATGACTGGACCAGGCTCAAGAGCATGCTATCCAAACTCAATTCCACCCCGGCGGAGCAGTTTCTCCCGGTAGCAGGCAACATACTCGAGCTGGATTTTTGCATAAGGCAGCTTGCGTGGTCGATGCTGCTTTCCAATTTCGACAGCTACACCGGGTCGGGAAGGAACTATTACCTGTACGATGATCCCAAGAGCGGAAGGTTCATCTTCATACCCTGGGACCTGAACCTCTCCTTCGGGCAGTACACCAACGGGTGGGACGTGATCACCAACAACTCATTCGCCATCGAAAACCTCGCGTCGCGTCCGCTCAACAGAAGGATCCTCGAAGATCCGGTTCTCAAATCGATTTATTCCGTTTATTTACAGGAAATGATGACTGACGGACCGGCCAGTCCTGCTAAAATCGCGGAGGCGGCCGACGGGTTGAAGGCGCTCATCGATCCGCTGGTTCAGGTGGAGCCCGAGGACTGCAGATTCTATACCTACGAACAGTTCCTGACCAATATCGACAGCAATGTGGTGATCAAGTCGGGACTGAATCAGACCGTTATCTATGGTATAAAGAATTTTCCGTTGTTGCGCTATCCGGAGATCACAAGCCAGATCCAGGCAGGCATTCGATCCGTTCCCCGCCGGGCTATGCGCGGTGCGGGATCCGTTCTCGAAAACCGATATTCCGCAGCTTCGTCAACAGTGACGATTCGGTACGAAACGGAATTTCCCCCGGGGAATATCACCATTTTCAACGGATCAGGGAAAGTCGTCGGCAAGTTGCGCTGTTCCGGAGATTCGAGGGGAAATCTCGTATGGAAAACAGGGACAGTTCCTTCGGGAATCTACTTCATCGAAATGGACAACGGCACGGAACGTCTGACCGGCCGGATAGCGGTATCGAAATGACCTTACTTATAGGATAACAAAGGAGAATCCGATCGATGCTTGATTTCCTGACTCTGCAAACCACGGCGGCTAACCCGACGCTCG
>CAZGVZ010000318.1:0-5659 GCA_964529145.1 uncultured Fibrobacteraceae bacterium
ATCGTTATAGAGTGCGGAAATCTTGGCAAGCCCAACCTCGGCAAGCGCGAATTTGGGATCCGCGGCGAGTGCCCGCTGATAAAACATTTCCGCCCATTTCACTTTTTCCATTTCCAGCGACACCTCGGCTCTTTCGTAGAGCGCAGGAGCATACTTCGCATCGTACATACCGACTTCCTTGTAGACCTCGCCTGCTTCCTCGAGCTTACCTGTTTTCCTGAGAATCAGGGCTTTGGTCATGAGTGCGTCGATATTGTCGGGCATCATGCCGAGCATTTCTTCCACCGGAGCTTCGGCTTCTTCCGCTCTGCCGTTTTTCAGAAGCAGTTTTGCATAGGGAATGAGCAGTTCGAAATCCCGTTCCACCTCCAGCGCCGCCTGAAGCTCTTCGAGTGCCTGCTTGTCATCTCCCGCGATCTGATACGCTGAAATGAGCTGTTTACGTATTTCCATATTTTTTGGCTGGACCTTTTTGATGTTCTGCAGCATCTCTATCGCTTTCTTATTTTTACCGGCCTGGCTATACCCGGCTGCCAGGGCAACCATGGGAGCCACACTGTCCGGTGCCTGCTTATGCGCGCTCTCCAGGAGTGAAAAGGCCTCTTCGGATGCTCCATGTTCGAGCAAAAGCGTACCCATTCGAATCTTCGCCTCGAGGTTATCCGGATCGACTCTCAGACAGTTCCGGTAGGCATCGACCTGCTCCTCTTTTTTCCCGAGCTCGCCGCTTATTTTTCCGATTTCCATCCAGACCGAAGGAGCCGAGTCATTGAGGGACGCCGCTTTCTTCAGGAGTCCCAGAGCGCTCTGCCGGGTGCCCTTGTTTTTCGCCTGAATTCCGGCAAGTTTCGTATAGTTTCGATGGTCGCCGGGATAGTTCCTGATGTTCGCTTCGTATTTCAGCTTCGCCTTCGCGGCATTTGTCTTTTCTTCCGAAACCGCAATGAGATACGCCATATCCGCATTCTGTTTTCCGCCCGTTTTAAGATAGGTCGAATACCATGCGACCGCCCGGTCGGTGCTGTCTCTTTTGAGATAGGCATCACCCAGAATCCTGAACAGATTCACTCTGGACGAGAGTTTTATCTTCTGATTTTTGGCGAGGGGCTCCAGAAGGAAAATCGCGGAATCGTTTTTTCCGACCGCCTGAAGCGCCTCGCCAAGCATCATCCTGAAATCGATCTGAGTGCTCTCTTTTCCGGACACTTTCCTGAAGTAATGAAGCGCTTCCTCGTACTCTTTCAGGCGAAAGCTCTCTTCTCCGAGAAGCAGAGCGACTTTCCCGAATCCAGTATCCTCACCACTTATCTCTATACATTTCCGATACGATTCGAGCGCCTTATCCTTCTGGCCTTTTTTCCGGTACTGATCACCGAGCTTCTTGAAATCTGCGGCAGTGGTCGGTTCAGCCGGTTCGCTCTTTTCCCGAGTCTGATCCCCCTCCAGCTTTGGCGCTTCGCCTTCCCGGGAAGCGGAATCCGACGAATGCACCGCCGCCTCTTTTTCCGATGGGGATGAAACTGCGGCTTTCCGCACAGGTTTCACCGGCTTGGTCGCTGAAAAGGAAAGAGTGGAAAAAAAGAGCAGGGTAACTACTGATGCGATGGCGAAATCTCTCATAACGGCATCCCTTCCATAGAAATGTTAAACCCTGTGCACATTGAATCCGGGAACGATAGAATTTTCACGAATCCCTTACCGGCGCATAATGTAGGTAAAATAAAACATGAAATCCACAATTCAACAGTTTCTTGGTTATGTACTCTTCCACACCATGGCACGAATTCCGAAAGCCGCGGCAGTTCGCCACGGATAACCGGACTGTGGGTCCCTTCTGTGCAAATCCAAAAGGGATTCCACGATGATCTGCCGAGGCAGGTAATGGTCCCCGGTGATTTTCCGCACCGGACACCGCTTTTTCGTTCTCAAATTGCTGGCATTCGTGATAGTATGAAGGTATATTATACCAAGGATTCAGCCGTAGGTCCTCTCAATCCCCTGTAATTTACATCCTCACAAGTGTACTTCAGGCGAAACAGATCCTCACGGTTACTTCCACAAAAGTACGCTTGAGAGTTTTTCTGTTTACGTGTCTGCATTGCGTATGTATCAAAGACAGTCATGAAAAACCGGCTGACAGCATCTCCGCGGAACAATGCGGAGGTGAATTGGTCAGAGAAACAAACACATTATTTTTGGAGGATGTATGGCACAAAAGCTTTACGTGGGAAACCTGTCTTTCAACGCCTCGGAAGAAGGGGTCCGTCAACTTTTCTCCCAATACGGCGAAGTCACGTCGGTGAGTCTGATGACCGACCGCGAAACAGGACGTCCCCGCGGGTTCGGTTTCGTCGAGATGGAGAATGCGGAAGCCGCGATTTCCGCGCTTAATGAAAAAGAGTACGAAGGCAGGACGTTGAGAGTCGATATTGCGCGTGAACGACCGCCGCGAAGCGATCGTGGCGGCTTCAACCGCAGTGGAAGCGGAGGCGGCAGCTTTCGCGGCGGTAGAAAATATGGTAACGATGACGGCAGGAGATGGTAAAAACGCGATCTCTCGCACCTGCCTTTTTCTATGAACAATTTTTCAGAGGCGAAAACAATGTCGGGTGATGTATATGTAGGAAACCTTCCGTTTTTTATTACGGAGGCGCAAATCAAGGAACATTTCAAACCTGCCGGTCAAGTCCATTCAGTTCAGCTCATGACCGACCGCAAAGGCCGATCGCGCTGTTTCGGATTCGTAACTGTCGAAAATCCGGAAGAAGCGATTTCGCTGCTCGACCAAAAAGAGTTGCATGGGCGAAGATTGCGCGTCTCAAGGGCTATTCCGAATACTCCGGTCCGTCCCGGCCACCATCGTTTTCACCGCCGGGAGAGATAGCTTTTTACCACCGCTCAGGTATTCAAGTCCCTGATCCGTTCGTCCGCTCACCGATCCATCGGATGTTAGTGAAGCGGCCGTCCCGCTCGTGTTTCAACGATGTCCATAAGGAAGCGATGTTGATTCACTGCGGGACGACTGCGGTGAACCAAGGGGGCTTGTCCACCATGCAGTATCGACCGAAACAGGGGATCGATGAGCGATCCGTATTGAAAAACTCAGGGAATTCGATTGCGCCACCAGACGGCACATCGATTCCTGCTTTCGGGAGAGATACTAGCCAGTTTTTCCGTGCCGTTATCGGACAGAACCGCCACCCGGTGGTTCTCAATTAATCATCACCATCGCGCCCTGAATTTTGGTCATTGCGGATCCGCTGACATCCACCATGGTGCCGCTAAGCCTGGTCTGGATTCCGCCTTTCACTTCCATGTTCATTCCGGCTTCGGCTTTGAGGCCCATATCTCCCTTGACCTCGACATTCATGCCCTTGAGTTTCATGTCCATCGAGGCTTTCGCTTCCATTTTCGCATTGGCGGTCATCGAGATGTTGGCCGCAGAGATGACGAGGTCCTGCGTCGCCTTTATCTCGATCTTTCCTTTTGAATCGAGTATCAGACCGCCGCCTCCGTCGAGTGTCACCGTATTTTTACCGCTCTTGTCCGTAACCGTGATCTTGTTTCCGCCGTCATCCATATCGAAGGCGTGCCCACCCTTCGTTTGAATCGTAATTCGCTCGTTTGCGTCATCGATCTTGATGACATGCCCCGCGGCAGTCGAAATGATGATTCCCTCGCTTCCGTCCGCATAGTTCATTTCGACCTTATGCTCTCCGCTGTTCATGGTCACTTTTGAGTTCAGGTCATCGATCACCAGCGCATTCCTGTCGGTCGAAACGACCGAAATAGCCTGTTTCTCGTCGTCCATGGTGACCACGTGTTTACCGTTGCTAGTGAGCTGGATTCTCTGCTTGCCATCCTCGTCGTGCATGAGCAGTTCGTTTCCGCCCGCAGTCCTGATCAGATTCTGGAACTTGTTCTGATCCACCACAGGCGAGATCGTGTTCGCGTGGGGAACCGTCCCGATGCCGATGGGTTTGTTCGGGTCTCCGTCGATGCAGGCGAGCACCATTTCGGAACCCTCGTGATTCGGGAAATGGATACCGTACTGCGAGCCGCTGTAGGGCTGAGCCAGACGAACGTATTTCGAACCTCCGCAATTGTTTTTTTCTTGTGTCAAATCGAACGGGAGGCGCACCTTGTAGCGGCCGGTTTCGTCGAGCTGGGCATATTCCCCGCCGTTCGCCTCGATCATCGCGGTAAGTACGCCGTTTACCCTGGGAACGACGCTCTTTTTCTCCGGCGCGAAATTTTCCGCGGCGGCCGACGGTATCGACATGAACTGGTTTTCGTAGGTGATGACATTGGCCCCTCCGGCCAGATGACCCCCTGAATGACAGACCCTTGTGAGCACGTACGTAGTGTTGAGGTCGCTGCGGAAATGCTCATCGAGGGTGAATCGATGTCCCGGCCGGAAACCCCGGCAGTTGCTCGAACCTCCGACCGTGATCGTACGGGAGGTGATGCGGTTGGAAAGAACCTTTGCCGCTTCCTGCGCTTCAGCGGGTTCCTTGTAATCACCGCCATAGAGATAGACGGTACCCTCGTTTCCTCCCTTGATTACATGTTTACCGCTCAAATCGATCTCGGGTTTCCGGTAATTGTAATTTTTCACAAGTGTTTCCCTGGGAATGACGTGTTTCTCCATACGAAGCTGATTCACCGACTCTTTCTGCTCGTCTTCATCCCGTTCGTTCAGACCGGATGCCGAACGGAACAGTATGTTCGATTCGCCGTCTATGTCGCTAAAAAGGTTTGTCTTGTCGGTTATGACCAGTTTTTCGTTGGTCGAACCCGCGCCCACTTCCTCGGGAAGCAGCGACATCTCCTTGAAAAAATACCAGATCCCGGCATTTTCCATCAGTCGGGAAATGAAATTAAGGTCCGACTCCTGATATTGTACGACGTACTCCTGCTTGGGATAGCTTTTTGTCGAAACCTCGTAGTTCGTGACATTCGCTCCGTCCAGCACCGATTTGACAATCGAAACCACGTCCATGTTCTGGAATATTCTCGTCTGCTGATTCATGCTGCACCACCATAGCCTGGGAACGAGACGGGCGCTGTAGGTGACGAAATCGACATTTTTGTCTACGAGCTGAAATTCGTTGATGATACCGGAGTACGGCGCATATTCGCCGTTGCGGTATACGAAGAGTGTCGTCGGTTTGCCGATCACCTCGTCCGGCCTGATTTCCGGTTTGACCGAAAGTAAGGTGATGTCGAACCTGTAGGGTGTTGAAATCTGTTCGATTCCCAGGAAATCCGCGACTTCGAACGTTCGTTCGTCGAGATCTCCGGTAATGAAATGGAACTGGGCTTCATTCGCTTTTCGTGACGCCATGTATTCCTCCCTGATGACCGGGCTCTTTTTCGATCAATATACAACGCTCGCAGAAGGGAAAACGTGATGAAGATCACGTTTATGACGATTGTGCGCCTAGGGTACCCTGTGAAACGTCCCATGGGTGAATCCGTGCGGCACCGGCAGGCCACCCCACGGGAGAATTCTCCTTTTGCGCTCCGGCAAATCAAATGTATATTCCACTGTAATGGCTTTCAAGAACACCGTGGAGACTGCCCCTATGCCCTCGTACGAATGCCCTGTCCCCGAACGTTTCCAGGAAGAGAACATCCAGGCCGAGGAAGCGATCAC
>CAZGVZ010000319.1:0-5654 GCA_964529145.1 uncultured Fibrobacteraceae bacterium
TCCACAACCAGTACCTGATCATCGACGAGGCGCAGAACCTCACTCCCCACGAAATCAAGACGGTCATAACCCGCGTGGGCGACGGGACGAAGATCGTGGTCACCGGCGATCCCTATCAAATTGATAATCCATATATAGATTCATCGAGCAACGGACTGAGTTACGTGGTCGAACGGCTGAAGGAACAGGACGTCACCGCTCACGTGACCTTGACAAAGGGAGAAAGGTCGCGCCTCTCCGAACTCGCCGCCAACCTGCTGTAGCGGAACTCCGGCGCCCGGGCGTGGCGAGTCACCCCGTACAGGTGTCGACGATCCGGGCGACGAGCGGGGCTATTTTCGATTCGTTGCGCGTCGTGAACGTATGGATCATGACGCCGGGAAGCAGGCCCGCGTCCGAAACCGCAAGCCCCTCTTCCATGCTTTTGAGAGCGCGGCTGCCTCCGGTCCAGGCGAACGGCAGCCCTTTGGTCACGAAACAGAACACCTTTTTCCCGGAGAGGCATCCGAGCTGAGCGATGTATTTCATGATCACGGGCGATGCGGTGAAAGCCCATACCGGAGCCCCGAGGATGACAAGGTCGCAATGTTCGATTGCGGGAGGACTCCTGAGCTCGAAGGATTTCGATCGCGGCGCGACCTTTCCGCTCGTTCTCAAAAGCTTCAGGTCCACGTCATGACCCTTTTCCGTGAATGCGTCGTTGAGTTTACGGGCCACATTCGCGGTGGTACCCGATTGCGAGTGGACAACGATGCCGATTTTCATGGGAATGCTCCTTTGTCCGTGGTTTCAGGGTAGAGAGGGCAGTGACGCGGGAACGATGGTGGTTCGCCTGAGGCCTGCCAGGGAAAAATCGTCCGCTTTCTGATGCAGCAGCGCCGTCGTATCGCCTACCACGGTGAACGACAGACTGTCCACCACGACGTATTTGCGTGCCACTTCAAGCAGATCTTCACGGGTGATCGAGGCTATTTTTTCCGGGTACGTGCGGTAGTGATCGGGGGCCCGGTGGTAATACTCGTTCCATCCGTAGGTGGTGACTATGTCCTCCCTGGAGCGGAACATCGAGGGAAGCTCCCCGATGAGCGAAGATTTGGCGTTCGCGAGTTCCTGTTCGGTGACTTTTTCCTCCGTCAATAACCGGATCTCCTTCAGCGTCAGCGCCACAGCCTGGGCGAAGCTCGCGTTTTTTGTAAAAAAATCGATATAGAACGTACCTGGGTACGAATAGTTGGATTCCGCGTTCGAGTAGATCGAATATGTGAGTCCCGCGTCGGAACGCACCGATTTTCCCAGACGAGAAGTGAAACCGCCTCCTCCGATAATGAGATTGAGTATCGACATGGCGTAATAATCGGGGTGAGGGCGCTGGAAAAGCGGCAGGCCGCAACGTACGTATGCCTGGGAAATCGGCTTGTGAATCAGGAGACATCCCGCTTTCCGGTTGACACTCACCTGGGGAAACGACGGACCGTTTCCTGCAGGACCATTCCCTGTGAGTACTCTCTCGAGGTCGGCGCGCATGGAGTCCGGTTCAAAGGAGCCCGCGATGCAGAAGATGATATTTTCCGGTTTGATCACCGAGCGATGCAGGTCGATGAGATCCTGCCTGGTGATTTTTTTGATCGAGGCTTCGGTACTCAATCTTCCCGGCGCCTGACCGGCATACATGAGCTTCTCGAAACCCAGTTTGAGCGTGGGTCCGGGGTTGTCGAAGCGGTGCCTGATCGACTCCAGCATGATTTTGCGTTCTCTCTCGAGCCTCTTCCCGTCGAAAACCGGTTTGAACATCATTTCCCGGAGAATTTCGAGCGCGTTATTCCGGTACTCGGCTAAAAAGCCGCCGCTTACGGTGAACTGGGACATACCGGTAGAAAAGCGAAATCTGAGCGCAAGAAGATCTACCAGTTCGTCGAGGGTATCCGCGGGAAACTTCTCCGTACCTCCGTTGCGCATCATTGTCGCGAAGAGAGAGGAAAGGCCTTCCTTGCCTTTCGGGTCCGCGAGGGCGCCGTACCGAACATACGCGGTAAAATTGACGAGCGGGAGAAGCGAATCCCCGGCGATGTATGCGACGCATCCGTTCTTCAGTTCCGTCCGGTACCGGTCTCCCAGAGGGATCTCCCAGTCGAGCGAGTCGTAGGTGATCCCCGCCGGGTTGGCCGGAGTAGTCGCTTTTCCGGACGGCGCGCCGAACGGGGTAGAGTATATCGCAAGGGCGGCGGAAAACAGGACCGATGCAGCGGACATTTTTGATTTCATAGCGGGAACGTTTTCTCCTGTGGTGAAAGAATCCGTGAGCTCATTTTCCAGGGTTGCCTTTTCCCGTTGGGGTTCCGGAGGAACCGGTTTTGACGGGCAGCAGCATACCTATGGTCGCAACCTCAGGGTCAAGGTAACGCGCGACGACATCCGGAATCTCCTCGGGTTTTACCGCCGCGATTTTCGAGGGGTAGGATAACAGATCTTTCCAGCTCCTGAGCCGTTCGAACCACGCGAGCCGATCCGATAATCCCTCGAGACTCTTGAGTCCTGAAACGAACGACATCCTGATTTCGTTGGTGATGCGCATGATCTCCTTCCCGGTCGGCCTTTTTGTCGCGACTTTCCGGAGCTCCTCCCTGATGATGGCCTCAACCTTTGAGGGATCGGTTTCGTTCTTCAGTTCCGCCCAGATGTGGAATTCACCGTTGTGCAGCCGGACGTTGCTCGCGGCTCCCGCATCGGTACAGAGGCCATCCTTGTCGACCAGCCTCCGGTAGAGCCGGCCGCTGCGACCTGAAAAAATACCTTCGATTATATCGAGTTTATACAGGTCGTCGTGAGGATATCCCGGGACGTGAAAAATCATGTCAAGGCGCGGTTCGCCATCCTCATGCACGACGAAACGGGTCACCCCGATCGGCTCCGGTTCGCGCGTCACCACCTCCTGTTTTGGAGTTTTCGCCCTTGGAATGGAACCGAAATATCTCTTGATATCCTCAAGAGCGGCGGCAGGGGCGAGATTGCCGACCATCACTATGAGCGCGTTGTCGGGAGTGTAGTAGCGGCGGACATGTTCCTCCATTTTCTGCCGTGTATAGGATCGGATATCGGACATCCAGCCGATTGTGGGAAGGCGGTAGGGATGGGCCACGTAGAACAACGCATTGAGCCGTTCCCAGTATTTGCCGAGAGGGCGGTTCTCGTATCTCATCCGTCGCTCCTCCGCCACCACTTCCCGTTCGCTGTAAAATTCCCTAAGAACCGGCTCCCTCATGCGGTCCGACTCAATCCAGTAGAAGAGTTCGACCTTGTTGCGCGGCAGAGTGACGATGTAAGCGGTCATGTCGTCTGCTGTCCAGGCATTCAGCTGGGTGGCGCCCTGGTTCTGGTACAGCTCCCAGATCTCGTCTTTTTTGATATATTTCCGTTGACGGTCCAGCAGATCCATGACCTGGTCATGCAAAGAGCCGGCAAGTGAATCGGCCGCACTGCCCTCTTCTTTCTGCCGGAGTTGTATGATCCGGTTCTCGAGAGAGTCGATCTCCTTCATGATCGGCACCTCTTTTTTGTAATTCAAGGTTCCGAGTCTCCTGGTGCCTTTGAACATCATATGCTCGAACATATGGGACAGCCCTGACGTTCCTGGGCCTTCGTACATAGATCCGACAAAATAGTACAACCTGCAGGAAACGACCGCGACGTTGGTGTCCGGAACGATAATGACCCGCAGGCCGTTGTTCAGGGTGTCATAGGTGACCGGAAGCTGGAACTCCTCGGAATATGCGGTGCAGAGGGCGAAGAGTATTATCATCGAATTGAATGGTTTCATGGTAGAGAGGCTCCGGAGCGTATAGGTGGGTTATTCCGATTCTTGTTATTCATGAATTTTGCGTTCAAAAACCATATCGTAGAGACGCACGGCCCTGCGTCTCCTCCTATTGAAGCAGGAGCTGTCCTGAAAGCCGCCGGGAAATGAAACTGTACCGTGCCGCCGTTCGGTTCATGGGTCCGCTTCATCGTAAAATGAATCCGATCAAGGAAAAAATAATTCAAGGTGCCCTTCTGTTTCAGGTACAAGTTATATCGAAAGAATCGACCGATCGGTAAGGGTGAAATTTCGGCTCATAATGGTTGCGCCCTTTTTGACGGGCCTTTCTCCGCATCACAGGTCTGGCGGGGTTTATTTTAACGGGGTTTCGTTCATCACCGCAGTTTCGAAGCTTCGGGAATCGGCTCTTCGCCGCATGCTCCGAAGTACCGTACGGAACGGGCGAACCACGCAGCGGTCCGCAGGCTTAGCCGTATGGGGACATGTACCGGGACCGGATTCGGACCGCCTGCAGGTATCTCAGAATCTGTAGTGACAGTAGCCAGGTTCGCACGCTTTTCGACATTTCACTATTCGTTCCGAAGGAGTTCGCATGCCTCTTCTATCCGGAAAACAGGTGACGCCGGGGAAAGTGATCGTCGCCGCCGCGGTTTTGCTGTTTCTTTTCTCGGGAAAATTGATCACCTTTTTCACCGATCTGTTCTGGTTTGGCGAACTGGGATTCACTTCCGTTTTTTACAAGATGGTTTTGACCAAAATCGGTTACGGTGTAGCGGTCGGGCTCGGAGCTTCCATCATCATGGGCGTGAATTTTCTGGTCACGATGCGTCTGAGTCGCCGCTCGCGACGGTACACGGAATATATCGATCCACGTATGACCTTCGTCCTGGACAGAATACCCGATCTCACGCCGCTTCTCCTGATGGTTTCCTCCCTCGTAATCATCGGAATCGGAGCTTGGGCTGCAGGCAGATGGGAGGTCTTCCTCAAAGCCGTGAGCGCGGTACCGTTCGGTCTGGACGATCCGCTCTTCGGCCGCGATATCGGATTCTATGTATTTCATCTTCCATTCATGCGGGTGGTCTACCAGTCGGTAGTTTCGATGCTCGCGGCGGCGTTCGCCGCGAGCGTAGTCTATTACCTCGCGCGCCGGAACCTGTTTTTCGACGGGCGCAGAATCCGGATAGACCGCCCGGCCAGGGCGCATCTGCTCATTCTTGCCGCACTGCTTGCAGGCTCGCTCTATTTCCTGTTCGAGTTCGCAATCTACGGGATGGTGACTTCGCCGGGCGACCTGGTGAACGGCCCCGGATATGCAAAAATCAAGGCGGCCGTTCCGGTACTCGCCCTCATGAAATACCTGAGCGTCGCCTCCGCGCTCATGATACTCGTCTCGGTTTTCACTCCCACGCTCCGTCTTCCGGCAATCGCCGCGGGCCTGCTCCTCGCGACCGGCGGAATCGGCCTGGTCGCCACCGTGGCATTGCAGAAACTTGTCGTTGCACCGGACGAACTGAACAGGGAGACACCCTACATCCGGTGGAGCATTCAAAACACCCGGGCTGCCTTCGGCCTCGACAGTATCGAAACGAGCCATTTCGCACCCACCGGTGATTTGACCTCCGCCTCCGTCGAGGCCAATAGTCAGACCGTGGACAACATCCGGCTCTGGGATCACGCGCCACTGCTCACCACCTACAGCCAGCTCCAGGAGATCAGGACTTACTATGAGTTCCTCGACGTGGACAACGACCGGTACACCATCGACGGGAATTACCGTCAGGTCATGCTTTCCCCCCGGGAACTGGTGCCGTCGAGCCTGCCGAGCCGCATCTGGATC
>CAZGVZ010000320.1:0-5646 GCA_964529145.1 uncultured Fibrobacteraceae bacterium
TGAGCGGTACCGGCAATCAATCCATATCCGTTTCTCCCGCGTCCTTCTGGTCCGCAGGAACGCAATCGGTAACGTTGTCGGTCAAAACTGCGTACGGTCTCACGGCCCCGGTGTCGCGCGATTTTTCCATCTTCAATGGTGTCTGTGTGAGCTCCGCGGGTGGTGGTTCAGACGGAACCGCCCGAGAGCCGATCAGCACCATCCCCGCCGGTATTACCAAGGCGGACGAGTTATATCCCGGTGCCGGCGAAGTCCGTATTTCCGAGGGCGAGTACACCACGAACTGGGCCGACAACACTAACCGGATAACTTTAATAGACGGCATTTCTCTCTACGGCGGATACAACCCCGCCTGGACCGCCCGCGACGTGAACGGGTACCCGGTGGTGATTAGAGATGAGAGTAGTGGGGGAGGACTCGATGCGGTAAATGCAAACAGGGCGATTGATATTCCAGCCTCGATTACAGATTCAACTACTGTGGATGGGGTTTCTGTGTATGGTGGTGGGGGAAAACACTCAACCGCAATCTTCAGTGCCGGTTCGCCGAAGATAGAGAATTGCAAAATTTATGCTGGGTCAACGGGAGGGGCCGGGGATTATAGGTATGGGTTCTATGCGGAAGAGGGTTCCCCGGAAATTACTGGGAGTGCAATTAACATAGGCGATGGCGGAGGCTTTTTGGTTGGATATACATTTGGTATACAAACGAAAAGCGCAACCTCAGCTGTCATTTCCGGTTGTAAAATATCCGGAGGAACAGCAGCAAACACAAGCATAGGAATAGGTGAAATTGCATTCTTGATTGAGAAAAATGAAATAGATGGGGGCTCTGCGAAAAATAATATATGTATCAGAGCGATTATTGGAGATACCGCAGTTATACGGAATAATATAATCCGGACCGGTAGTACAAAAGACAATGGAATAGTTATTGGGTTATATACACAAACGGCTTCTTTGTGTGAAATACGAAATAATTCGTTTGTTTTGAATGCTACAACAGGAGCTCTTGACCCTAAAGTATATGGAATATGGAGCAATAATTCGTCCGCTACTACAATTGAAAATAACTTGTTTATCTGTGAAGAAATATCCAATGCCTTTGTTTATGCTGTTTATAATCAGGATGCAGGAGATCTCGAGAGCATGACAAATAATGGGTTTTCTGGTTTAACGAACCCCGCATTTACTTGGCTCTACTCTGTTAATGGTGGGGCAAGTTATACGGAGAACCAACTTGATGATTTCAATAATTTGGCGTTTGCATCGGGAAATGTAATTGGCTCCGCGAATTTAGCTATCGATTATCAGTTGACATCCACTAGTTATGAATTATTCAGAACAGGAGGTCTTGATGGTGCTGCTAGAAGCTGGGGTTTTAGCGATGATTATTCCGGAAAGACAAGAACAGGAAATGGAACCGACGGCTGGTCCATTGGCTGTTATGAGTATTAGGCGAGGAGGGTTTTATGCTTCGATTATACGAAGAACTATCTGGAACCAGCGAAAATTTTTTGTTTACACCGCGACATGCAGGGGTATACTCGGCAATATTACCATCTGGAGCACGCCTTTCCAGTGTTTTTTCTGCGGGAAAGAAATCCGCTGTACTATCATTTATTGATATTGGTTCATATGCTGTCACTGCTGTCGACAACTGGATAACACGGATGCGTACTTTTTGTACGTTCGATATTCAACAAAACCATTTTTTTGGTATCGTGCTTTTTCGATATGGTGACGGGATTATATATAATCCGCCTTTTGAAGATGAGTATGAGAGCTGGCTTACGAGCATGGCTGGAAGCGGGTGGGGGACTTCTGGTAATGGAAATTATATTCCTTTTACAGTTCTTCGAAATGACGACTGGGTTGTTGATTGTCCTCCGGATTTGTTCTTAAAAAACACGAATCTGTCTTCTCCTGTTTCTGTTCCCTTCACATATATCCTCACACCACCACGTACAGGAGCTGTTGCCCGGGTACACGACAAATTCTATCCGGAGTGCGTGAACAATGGGCGTACTGCCGATACAGCTACCCTTCCTTCTCGCCTCAAACTGGACGGGTGGTGGCACGCTACTGACGCCAGTGTAAACGAGGACAAGTGCATAGAATACCTGACCAAACGCCTCGAGGATGTCGAAGCTGAAGCACAAACGGTAACCGTTTTGCCGGCATTTGCACCAGCCAGCGAAAGCGCTACAAGGCTCTGCCCGGACAGCAAGATTCGCCTTGAATTCTCCGAAAAAGCCGTGAAACCCGAACAAGAAGCAATGTACACCCTGGGGACGGCTCCGGGAGCGGAAACCGCATTTAGCTCGGTAGAAAGACTTAAGCTTGATACGGATGGTACGCTAATTGTTGATCCGGATCAGGAAGAACTCCTTTTCTCCCTCTACAATGCCGGGGAAAAAGAAATTTGGGAAGGAACCGTCGGTACACTAACCCTCGCCCCGGGAGTGCACCCGTTCAACCTGAACACGGCACTCGTGGACGGATCGGGACTGCCCTTTGCCCTGATTTCGCCGGGGACCGGACTCGCCCGGTACAACTACGTTGCCGCTCCCGCCCCCGAGGACGCCCCGACGGCGGAAATCGTTTTTGAGGATGGAACTGAAACCCCCGTTACCCTTGACGGAGTCGGGGCGACACCGCGATTCAATCAGTCAGAACGAACCCTTTCGATTGAAATCGAGACCGGCTTTCCGGCGTTCGACGAACCAACCGGTACCCTGACCCGCCCCGGCGGACTCCCGTCCGTTCCCCTTGCCTTTACAAACCGTGCAGTGTCCGTGGACAAAACGGTTCTCTCCGCCAATGGCCAATACACGGTAACCGTGGATTCATACACCAACAATGCCGGACAAAACATGACGGCGGTAAGCCGGAGCTTTATTATTGATACAACAGCTCCCACAATAACCATTGAATCACCCTTGTCTACTTCGACAGTTACGGACTCGACTGTCATGTGTCATTACAGCGAAGACCTTTCGGAGGGCTCGATTCGCTGGACAAGGACCGGCGGGACGGCAGACAGCGGAAGCCCGCACACCTTCACGATCCCTGCGGGCGGGTTGCCTGCTGCCGGGTTTGATGACACTACGGTACCCGGACTGGTCGACGGTGCTGTATACTCCCTTACCGTGAGCGGCAAGGACCTTGCCGGGAATGACGCGGTTTCTGCCGTTCATACGAACATCACATTTTCCACATCGGTAATACAACCGGCCCCCGGTGTGACAAACATTACGTCGACCACGGCGAACGGCAGCTACAATGCCGGCGACCACATCGATGTCCGGGTGACCTTTGACCGCGCCGTAACGGTGACCTACCCGCCGGGAAGCGCGCCTACCCTTGCCCTCAACTCGGGAGGGACGGCGACCTACACCGGCGGCTCGGGGACGGTAACTCTCACGTTTAATTATCTTGTGGCGTCAGGAGAAAACACCCCGGATCTTGATTCTGCGACAGGCGCGGCCATGAACGAGAACGGCGCGACCATACAGGCGGTGGATGACGGACAGCCGGCAAATCTTGCCGTACCCGTGAAGCCCACAGCAGGGGCGCTCGCGGTCAACAAGGCAATCATTATTGATACAGCCGCTCCCGGTATAAGCTTCGACGCCCCGCCATCGAATTCGACAGTTATGGACTCGACTGTCACGTGTCATTACAGCGAAGACCTTTCGGAAGGTACGATTACCTGGACAAGGACCGGCGGGACGGCAGACGGCGGAAGCCCGCATGATTTCACGATTCCCGCAGGCGGTTTGCCTGCGACCGGGTTTAGCGGGAACACTGTTTCCGGGTTGATTGATGGCGCGGTATATACGGTTGCCGTGAACAGCAAGGACCTCGCCGGGAACGCCGCGCAGGCGGTTCACACGAATATCACGTTTTCCACATCGATAACGCAACCGGCTCCCAAGGTGACAAACATCACGTCGACCACAGCGAACGGCAGCTACAAGAAAGATGCGGTCATCGATATCCAGGTGACCTTTGACCGCGCCGTAACGGTGACCTGTCCGCCCGGAACTGCTCCCACCCTTGCCCTCAATTCGGGCGGGACCGCGACATACACCGGCGGCTCGGGTACCGCCACCCTGAACTTCGAGTATGTTGTTGCGTCGGGAGAGAACACGGCGGACCTTGACTCCGCGTATGTTTCTGCGCTGAAGGCGAACGGAGCGACCATACAGGCGGTGGATGACGCCCGTGCGGCCAATCTTGCCGTGCCTGTAAAGCCGACAGTCGGAGCGCTCGCGGTCAACAAGGCAATCATTATTGATACAAGCACCTCTTCTGGAGGAGACCCTGTTCCAGTGAGATTGGCTCCATCAGCGCCGGTTAAAGTTGCTGGAGGAATATATGTGAATAGTAAAGACGTACTGGCGAGCGTATCTATTCGCGTTCCCCTTGGAAATTCCGGCTCAATCGCGGGAGACGAACTTGAATTACTGATAAACACCAAAGCTTTTGTACCGGAACAACTCCATATACTTACATCTGATGAAATAGCGGCAAATGAGTATACCTTTATGGTTCCGGGAACAGCCTTTGGAAACAACGGTGAGAAAATCATAACTGCCCGTATAAAGGTCTCTACCGACAATTACAGTCCGGATAGCGCCCCGCTTACCCTGTATGTGGATACACTAAAGCCAACCGTGGAAACCTGTGAATTCAGGTAAAAATTCCCGATAGAAAGGAAAATAGCGATGAATGCTGACAATCAAAATAAAACCATGAGCAGAAAAGAGTTTCTTAAGAAAACCTCAACTCTGGTTGGAAGTACCCTGTTATTGGGGGCGTGTACAAATCCCATTTTAACAATAATAAAGGAAGTGGAGAGCACCAATGTACGAATCGTGTTTTCAAAACCAATGAACCGGGAAAGTGTGGAAAACCGCGGTCATCTTGTTATGAGAGATCTTGACATTACTACAAGGAACCATGAATGGATTGATGATACAATTGTAACGTTCAAGTATGGAACAATTAAAACTGGTGACATTGTAAAATTTGTCCTTGATGATGGTGCAACAGATCTTGCGGGGAATGCCCTTGGACCATATGAAAAAAAATATAAGTGATACCGGTCTGGAGCGATGCCCTACCCCCGGTCTTTTTTATGTGTATCGTCTTGTAAATCCTCGTCGAAAAGTTCTTTATTGAGCTTGTTGACTGATCGGTTGGCCTCATTTTTAAGCTCGTTAAACTCATGAATAAACGCTTTCACTTTCCGTATAAACTCGGGTATTTTTTCAGGGCCAAAGAGAAAAATAACAAGAACGGTAAGCAGGAATAATTCCGAAAATCCGATATTACTCATTATCAGGTCCTTTCCCGTTATTGGATGGAGGTTTGCCAAAAAACCGGCATAAAATGGCTCCAATCTCAAAAAGAGCATACATGGGAACCCCAACAAGTATTTGACTCACTATATCCGGCGGAGTCACTATTGTTGCAAACACGAAGATGCCAACGACAGCTACTTTTCTATAATTTTTGATAGTATCAGCGTCAATAATTCCAAATCTGTATAGAACAATCATAAGCAAAGGAAGCTGGAACATTAGTCCGCTCATAAAAAATAGCAAAAGGTAGAAATTTAAATAGGATTCTACTGAAA
>CAZGVZ010000321.1:0-5638 GCA_964529145.1 uncultured Fibrobacteraceae bacterium
TCAGGTGGTACGCCTCGCAGATGAGCTGCATGTCGCCGTACTCGATCCCGTTGTGCGCCATCTTGACATAATGGCCCGCTCCGTTGTCGCCCACCCAGTCGCAGCAGGGGACGCCGTCGGGGGTCTTGGCCGAAATGGCCCTGAAGATGTCGCGGACCAGAGGCCACGCTTTGAAACTGCCGCCCGGCATGATCGAGGGCCCCCTCCGCGCGCCCTCCTCCCCTCCGGACACTCCGGTTCCGATGTAGAGCAATCCCTTCTCCTCGAGGTACCTTGTCCGCCGTATCGTATCGGTATAATGCGAATTCCCGCCGTCGATTATGCAGTCTCCCTCTTCGAGATAGGGAAGAATCTGTTCGATCTCCATGTCGACCGGGGCGCCGGCCTTGACCATAAGCATGACTTTTCGCGGCTTCTTAAGAAACCCGGCCATTTCCGAAATGGAGTGCGCGCCGATCACGCTGGTCCCTTTCGCCGCGTTCGCCAGAAAATCGTCCACTTTCGATACCGTACGGTTATACGCGACCACCGTGTAGCCGTGGTCGTTCATGTTGAGGATCAGGTTCTGGCCCATGACCGCGAGGCCGATTACCGCGATGTCGCCCTTTTTCTCCATTTGCTGATTTCCTTCGGAAAAATTTTGTCTCTATAGAAAAAAGTGACGCGGAGATGCTCCGCGCCACCGACAGGTTCGAGATCACCGGTTGCGGCACATTATGGTATAACCCTTTCTCCACCTCCTGCGCAGAAGAGGCCTCCTTTAAGGCACGCAGTCAACTACCACTTCGTTTGCGGTGACTTGATTGGAGCGGGCAGAAGCCCGCGCGGAAAACAAAAAGAATGCATTCCTATTTAAGATTCGAGGTTATCCTTAATGACGTTTTCATATCACCGTAAGGACTCGCCGAATAGACCCCCCATGCGACCCCGGCCCGCTCCCCGAAAAACCACTTTTCGGTGACGATTCCCCAGGCGAACGAATTGGTGCCTCTCCGGTTGCCGATCGGGTCACGATAACTTTTGTCGTTGAAAAAAGTGTTCGATACATTCTCGACCTCCACCGCAAGTAGATCGAGAACGCCGCCGGTGGGAATCGTGATGCCGGCGGTGAACGGCCGCAGGATAGTCCTTTCCACACCAAAGCCCAGACGCTGATACCCGAATTCGGAATAGAACAGCAGGCCCGGCAATATCCTGATGTCGAACGTCCAGTCCCCATTGACAAATCTTTTATCTTCAGTAAATTTTGTCGGGAACGAATCCACCTGATTCGAATCATTGACAAATTTAATATGCGTGTGCTTGTCACCTTTGGTGGTATACACACGATATCCGCCGCCGAGGTGAATCCGTTCCTTCCAAAAATAGAGATCCTGATATCCGCGTGTAAATCCGGCGGAAAATTTCGAATCCATCCGTTCCAAAATCTGCGGCGAGGGTGCCGTGTACCATTTCTGGTTATTAACATTTCCTCCGATCATCAGCGATGTCCGGCCCGATATGACCTCACCGATCTCGAAATGAAAACCCGTCTCGATCTGATTGGTGAAAACCTTCCGGTTTTTAAAAGGTCCGACGACACTGGCTTTGCGGGATACCCCGTATCCGGCAGTCGGTAACTCGAGATAGTTCCCGAAGAGCTGACTACCGGTAGTGAGCAGGCCGTCCCTACCGATTTTGAAGTGGATGGTGAATCGGTTGTCGTCTGTCGCGTACTCTTTGAATACCTTGAGAAACGCCTGATTTATTTCAATGACTTCCAGTTGCTTGGACAAGTCCAGACCACTCTCGAATTTCCCCTCTCGACGCATTGTCCAGTATGGGTAAAAACGGAGTGCAAAGGCGCTTTCGAGATACTTTGCATGGTAGGATCCCCGCAGGGCGATACGCATCCAGAAATCATCCACGAGATCACGGTACCAGGTAGTAAGAATTTCCTGTGAACTGCGATTTTTGGTATCCATACTGAATTCATCCCACATCTCTTTGTCGACCTGCATATCGATTGTCGCACCCCACTGCACACCGGAGAGCGGCGGCTCCTTTTCGGAAACCGGTTCATCCCGGGCCTCCTCATCCGGTAATACGCCCGGCAACCCGGTATTTTTCAAATGCTCGGCTGAGTTGGCTGATTGCCTGACCTCAGACCGGTCCTCTTCGCTGCTTCCAGTTGATTCCGGCTCTTCGGTGGACCTGAAGGTCGAATACTCCTCGCTCAATAGCGGCGCCGGGGAACTTTCCGCTGAAGTTTCCACTGTCGTATCCTGCGCATTCAGGAAAACTGCGGCAGCCGTTAAAATTGTCAAAACCATGAAAATCGTATTCATTATTCCCCGTCCCATTTAAAAAGTCATGCCCAGGTTGAGTGCGAGCCATATTGACAGATCGTTTTTGGTGGCCACGAACGTTACTACGGGCAATATCTCGACCACATCGATATTCACTCCAACCCCGATATCGAAGCCGAAACAGTTCTGGCTTGTAACCACCACCGGATCGTTTTTCGCTTCAGACCAGTCTACCGTATCGGGATCGGTAAAACCGTGCTCGCCGATGAACCAACCGCCGCCGATCTGGGTGAAGATCTCCAGCGGTTTACTGCTCAGAGGAAGATAATACCTGACGATTCCCTGTGTCCCCAGAAACGTGATCGGGGTGAGCGTCGAATCGCGCTTCCACCTGCTGTAGCTTACCTTGCCGCCGAACGCGAGACCCGACCAGCCGTTTTCGAGTTCTGTAAACGGTTTGCCGAAAAAGGTCCACCCTACCTCCCAGCCGGGCTGCAGCTTCCTTATATTGGTTAATGGGATCGTTATCGCCGATGTTTTGCTGATCGGTAGCGCGAGACCCCCGGTAAATGAATTGAACGTTTTTTTCGTATCGTCCATCACTCCCGCGGAGGAGTACAGGAACAACACGAGAATCGATAGACCTGTGATCCATAAGGCTTTCATAATACGACCTTTATCCGTTTCTTGGAAATCAGATGATCCGTAGCTCTCCCCTGTCGGATATCTCGGTGAGACATTAGAAATAACTCATTTTCGGGTCGGGAAATCAAGAACTTTATCCGAATTTTACGAGCGATGGGGCCCATCATGCGGCCTCTCCGCTCCATGATTTGGTTCAAAAATTGTCGTGAAGGATTGAGATACCTGCCTTGGAAACAAGGCAGGTATTATTATTTACACTGAATGCGCTTACCGGACGAGCAGCTTATGGCTGAGGCGTCGGGTAGCACCCTCAAGCTGAACCAGGTAGAGTCCCCTGCCGATCGCCTTCGTGTTCCATTGGAAAACACCGGCTTTGGCGACTGAAATGGATTTGATCACACGGCCGTTTAGTCCGACGATATTCAGCTTTCCGGCGAACGGCGCGGAAATCAGGATGCCGTTCGGCAGGTGACCGAAGG
Source organism: uncultured Fibrobacteraceae bacterium (assembly GCA_964529145.1). Classification (GTDB taxonomy): domain Bacteria; phylum Fibrobacterota; class Chitinivibrionia; order Chitinivibrionales; family Chitinispirillaceae; genus JAFGNB01. The sequence continues at coordinate 3,413 of CAZGVZ010000321.1, forward strand.
TCATGACGGCTTTTTTCGGCAGGTCAAGTGCGGCCCGATGTACTCCGGTAACTCCCCAGTCACCCACGAAAATCTGGATGCGGTCCTTGAGATCCGGGAACGTCGCGGTCGAAAGGGTTACCGTATACACCCCATCGGCAGCCGCCGAAAAGCTGACGTTCGTTCCTGTTGCGGCAGTCAACGTACCGCCGTCACTGGCACTCCAATTGAAGGTTTCGGTTTTCGCGGTCCCCTTCTGATCGGCGTACCTGGCTGACAAGGCAACGGCTGCACCGGGAGTGGTCGTAACGGCCTTCTCCGGATCGGGAACCATGATCTCGAGGTCGCATCCCACCATTTTCGAGTACCGGCTTCCGAACTGCCTCTGAAAGGTATTCACCCATCCAGCCCCATGCTCATATTGCGTTTTCAATTTATCGGCTACATGTTTGTGTATTTCAGCATCAATCACACCGTCGAGCAGTTTCCAGTTGTTTGCGAACCGTTTTACCTGCCGCAAACCTCTGAAATGGTTGTGATGGAGACTCTGAATCAGGGTCATCCCCGATTTCATCGTGTATTCCCATGTGCAGTGGTGAAAAAAGAGCAGATAGTCTTCGGGACATTTGGTGATGGTGGCGAACGAATCGGCAAGTGCCGCTGGGAGATACCGGACGAAATTGTTCCCTTTTGACGTACGATCGACTCCTATGCCATCGGATGCCAGGTTCATAAAAAATGGGGTTAAAAAACCGGCACCATTCATATTATCAAAGTCTATCTTATAATGAGCATTTTCACCAACCGCAGGCATCAGCGCGCTGTAGGATATGGTGTAGTCCTCATAGGTTTTCCAGGATTTTTTCAGTATGTCGGTTACTAAATATCTTACCGTGGATGAGTCGCCTGTCGCAAAACTGCAACGTATCCACTCGTCGCTGATCTGGTCCTCGGTCAATAGCGGATTCCACGCCAGACGACCGTACCCGTACGCATTGGCCTGGTGCATGTAGTGGCCGGTCCAGTTTTTTGCGTTGCTGAGGTTGCTGATTCCCCATATACCGCCACCATTCTCCCAGGTATTGTCACCCCTGAGAATCTGACGGACCAGCGTCCCCTCGACTCCCTGGCGGATGTTCGCACCCACCATGTTCCATTCCATGATCTGTTTCCATTTCGGCACTAGCCAGCATATATGCTTGTCCTGCCCTGTATATTCCTGGGTGACCTGAACTTCCATGCCTAACCGTACCCCACCTATTGTCGTAATAAAATTGGGAGGTTCGACCACCTGAAAATCACGAGGGCCGTCCTTCATACGAAGGATGACATTCTTGTTCCAGGTCATTCCCGGTTTGGTGAACGTTTCCTGCTGTGTAATGGCGAAATCATCCGATTTATTTTTACTATAAATGAATGTGCGCCACACCAGTATTCCGCCATGTTCGTCAAGAGCTTCCGCAATCGGTTTGGATCCCTCGGCCTGGTTCGAGTTGAAGAGCGACAGCGGGCCCGCCTCGTCTTCGGAGTCGGACTTTATAAGAAAGCCGCCGAAATTGGGCATGTATTTGTATACCATTGCAACTCTTTCTTTCCACCATGTTTTCACCGCCGCCTTGCTGGGATCCGAATCCGCCAAGCCGCCGACCTTTTTTGGGCTATCGTAGGTAATCGACAAAAAAGGTCTGAGTCCCCAGGTTCCGAGGATGGCTGCAAATAATTTCAGTTTCACCAAGTTGGTCTCCTGCAGACACTGCCAGTTCTGAGAGCTCATGGTGACGGTATTGACACCGTCGGGAGTGATTCCGTTGAGTCCAAGCGAAGCGGCCATACGGCAGTAATCGATTATCGCACTCTTTTCGGCGCTCTCTTTGTCCAGTGTTCCGAAATTTTCCATCTTGTAGACTCGATCACCTCCGTAAACCCGCTCGACCGACGGATTGGATCCATAGTGATTCCACCAGTGATCGAGTACCCGGAAAGCGAAATAGGGGCTTTCCTCAACATCGAATTCGGTAATCGGACGGCCGGTCTGCATCAGGCGCAGAAAATGGAACACCCCGCGCAAAACGCCGACCTGGGTCTTCCCCGAAATGTAGGTCGCGCCGCCGGCACGTTTAATGATGAAGCCCTCGATATTGATTTTGCTGTAATCGATACCCGCGGCTGCGACGAGCGGAGATCCTTCGGCGGCGAGGACGATCGATCCGTCGCCTGCGGCATCCGCCATCGGCAGCGCCGATCCGC
>CAZGVZ010000322.1:0-2248 GCA_964529145.1 uncultured Fibrobacteraceae bacterium
ATCATCACTGATCCCGGAACATTACCAGCATCGTCCCGAAAATGTTCTCGTCGCGATGTACCGAGCCGCACGGCTTGGGGTCGATGTTTTCGCGTACATGGAAACCACCTATTCAGTTCACGGGCGACTCGGACACGAATCAAAATTCATAATATCGCTTATCAACACCTGCGGGAAATTTAAAACACCGCTTCTTTACGAACTCACCGGGGAAATTATTCGCGATAAAGCCGGGAGAATTACCGGCCAAAGCACACGGAAGTGCAAGGCGTATGCGATCCTGAAGGATACAGGAACTGAGATTTCGCAGGAAGTAGACATTCAGCTTGCGATCTCGGAAGGGTGGATAAAAAACCAGAAATGGCATACGATGACCGATGTTATGCTACAGTATCGAGCGGCGAGCTTCTTTGGAAAAATGTACTGTCCTGAGATGGTGATGGGACTCAACACCAGAGACGAGCTCGAAGACATTTCCGACGCGGAAGTGATCGAAGAAACCCAGACCGGAAAGGACATCTTCGAGAAGGGCGAACCGGTCGACACGGCACCGGATCCCGTTCTCGATCCCGCGAAAGAGATAAAACAGGGTGCGGCGCAAACCGTAGCACCGGAGGCTGCTGCCCTTCCGGATGCTTCAGCCCAACCGTCAATGTCTGCTGAAGAGCTCAGCCAGGAGAACCCCCCGGAAGACATAGGAACGTTTCGGGCGTGGTTTCTGAAAAAATTCGAATCCGAGGGGACGACCGTTGATGTTTTTCTCCTCAGTAAAAAATGGCTGACCATGGGCGAAACCGCGATCGATCTCACAGACTCGAAGTTCAAAAATTTGCGAGCACAGTGGGAAAAATTCGTATCGGCGTATACCGCGTTCAAAGTCAGCCGGAAAGCCGGTGCCGCATGAACTCGGTCAAGGACCTCCGGCAACCGGGACCTCGATCACATCACCCGACGCTTTCGCCGTCGAGCATCCCCGCCATCCTGCAGTGTGCTTGCTATGTCGGTAGGGGAGAGAGTGACGACGACGCAACCAAGGGCGAACAGCTGCACACCTACACGCAGGACCTGGTTGCCGGAAAGCAGCCGACGGAATCACTCGAGCGTACGGAGCGGGAAGCCTGTGAATGGGCGGCACAGGAAACTCTCGCTATTTTCGATCAGTATTCTCCTGGCGAGGAGATCCGGATCGAGGAACAGCTACAGGTATCCGATGCAGCGGGCCGGGTGATATCGAGCGGATACGCGGATTTCAACGCAGTCTCTGTAATAGTAGATCTGAAATCCGGGCTCGATTACCGGCCGGATCTGCATTACCATAAACCGCAGCTGCACCCGTATGCACTGGCGACCATGCAGCGCGACGGAACCGATCGGGTGTACTGTGCCGAGATTTACATCCTGGCACAGCGGAAACGGGAATACTGGGTAACAAAATATGAGTGCGAGGCGACCATAGCTGCGGCGATCGCCCGGCGCCGCAATCCCGACAAGCTGCCCCTCGTGAATGATTACTGCAAATGGTGTGGTCGTTTGATATGGTGTTCCGCGATCAATGGAATAGCCTGGCGTACTGTGGAGCTCTTCGCCCGGGCGAATGGAAACGAGGAATTGTTTGCAACGCCTGAAAAAATTGACTGTGCAGAAATAATGTCGCAAGCGCTCACCATCTCGAAAAAAGTTTTGACCCCTCTGATAAAGCGCATCGAGACCGCTGCGCTAAAACTATCTGAGGAAAAAGAACTGCCGTATTATGTTCGTACAGGGTCAAATCCCCGCGAAAAAATCGTCGATGTACGGGCGGCATTCAACCGCCTTCCGCTTGATAATTCTGAGTTTTGCCAGGCGTTAAGCACGACGCCAAAGGCGATCGCCGAAGTGTATTCGGATAAATTCGACGTTCCGGAATCTCAGGCGCGACAGACGGTCGATGGACTACTCGAAGACCTCATTGTAAGGGGGGAATCAAACCCCACATTAAAACCGCTTCTGCACAACCAGACGAAAAAGAGAGATAGGAAATCATGAGTGATAAAAAAGTTTTCTGGTTCGATGTCGAAACGACCGGTCTTGAAAGCTCGAAACACGGTATCGTTCAACTTGCTGGAATGATTGAAATCAATGGTACCATTGAGGACGAATTCAATTTTAAGCTGAAACCGTTTCCTGGTGATTCGATCGAACAGGCTGCACTTGATGTTCATGGGTATACCATGGAAATTAATGCCACTTTCGAGAATCCGGGAAAAGT
>CAZGVZ010000322.1:2258-3841 GCA_964529145.1 uncultured Fibrobacteraceae bacterium
ACAGCGATCTTCTTAATGTGCTCGGTGCACATTGTAATAAGTTCGATAGGTCTGACAAGTTTTATCCCGCAGGATACAACGTTTCTTTCGATTACGGATTTCTGCAGGCTTTTTTCGAGAAGAACCTGGATAAATATTTCGGGAGCTGGTTCAATCATAGGAAGCTCGACCCGCTCCCGATCTTATGGGTTGGTGATTTCGTCGGAAAGTATTCACTACAGAACTACAAATTAGAAACTGTAGCGCAGCACTTCGGAATTGAACTTATTGCTCACGACGCTTTATCTGATGTTAAAGCAACCAGGGAAATATTTCTGAGGCTTTCAAAATGAACGACCGAATTGAAAGCCTCCTCCGCACCGTCTTCGGCCACTCCGCTTTTCGTCCGAAACAGGAGGAAATCGTTCGCGGCATCATCAGTGCACGGGATGTGTTAGCAGTACTGCCGACGGGTGCCGGGAAATCGCTCTGTTTTCAACTGCCAGCGGTCGCAATGTCAGGTACGACGGTCGTTGTATCCCCGCTCATCTCGCTCATGAAAGACCAGGTCGACAATGCCAGGGCGAAAGGAATCAACGCCATTTTTATAAACTCCGACCTGTCGGCGAGTGAAAGCCGCGATGCGTATTCCGCGCTTCTGGCCGGATCCGTGAAGCTTCTCTACATCGCACCGGAGCGGTTCGCCGTCGATCAGTTCCGGAAAATGCTTCCTAAAATCAAGATCGGCTCGATCATCGTGGACGAGGCGCACTGCGTGGACTGGGGGTACGATTTCCGTCCATCGTACCTGCAGATCGCCGAGTACCTGAAACATTTTACCGCGGCCCCCAGGGCGGCATTCACCGCTAGCGCGACGGTCGATACGCAGGAAGACATCATCCGTCGTTATGGCCTCCGGGAACCGCTCCGGGTCCGCGCGTCATTTAACCGGCCGAACCTGCACTATACCGTGCTTCCGAAACTCGGCGAGGGTGCTGCAGAGATCACTGACTGGATTAAAAGAAAGGGAGCCAACCTGCAACGCGGGATCATCTACCGATCGACCCGGGTGAAAACCGAAAACACCGCAGATATGCTCACACGCTCGGGAATCGACTGCCTTCCGTACCATGCCGGGCTCGAACCATCCATCAAACAGGGACATCAGGACGCGTTCACGCGCGGAGATATTCAGTGGATATGCGCAACGATCGCCTTCGGGATGGGTATAGACGTACCGGATATCCGCTACGTCCTGCATGCCGACCTGCCAAAGGCCATGGAAGGATTTTATCAGGAGACCGGCAGGGCCGGGCGTGACGGGAAAAGATCTGAATGTGTGCTGTTCTACTCCGCCGGCGACATCCGAACGATTCGTTATTTCATCGACAAGAACTATTTCGCAAACAAGGACGAGAACAGGAAGCAAAGAAGCGAGAAGCAGCTCGCGGTAATGCGTGAATATGCGGAAAGAGATCTGTGTCGCCGACGCCAAATTCTTTCCTATTTCGGCGAGCAGTTGCCGGGAACAAACTGCATGAGCTGTGACGTATGCAGAAATAAATATGACAAAAACCGGTTCGCGCGGCCGGCATTAGAGAGGA
>CAZGVZ010000322.1:3851-5634 GCA_964529145.1 uncultured Fibrobacteraceae bacterium
TTCAAAGGAGAACCAGGTATGCGTAAGCCAGATGGATGGGACGACGCTCCCGCAATCGAAGGCGGATTCAGAGAGCCGAAACCGGGGCCAAGCATTCTCGGAATCGTGAAAGTGCAGCTGGGGAAGAGCAAGGAAGGCGAGTCTCAGGTCATTTTCTTTTTCGATATCGCGGAAGGCGAATTAAAGAACTTCTACAGGAGACAGACGGAGCGGTTCAAGAAGAACCGTTTCTTAAGAGTGTACCAGAACACCGAGGGTAAGGGTCTTCCGCACTTCAAGGGAATTATCCAGGCGATTGAAGAAGGAAATCCCCCATATAAGTTTGACTTTAACGAAGCTGGTCTTCTTCATAAGAAGATCGGAGCTAATTTGCGCGAAGAAGAGTACTACCGAGAAAGCGACGGCACGATCGGAACAAGCATGCGCGTCGCATATCTCTGTTCGATACGGTCGGTTCAGGCTGGCGAACACAAAGTCTTACCAGTAAAAAAACTCGCTCAGAAGCAAAACAAGCAGCCCGGGGACGACGGCGAAGAATCACAGCCATACGATTTCGACCAGACACCGGTGAACCAGGACGATTTTCCGCCTCCGTCCGACAACGATCTCCCGTACTGAAAGGGGGGGGGCTTTCATGTCATCGTGTTCAAAATGTGGATGTAGTCAACCATGTGCATGTACCGGGTATTGATCTGAAGAAAAGGAGAACCATCATGGATAGTTCAACTTTGAAAATTCGAAACATCGAAGTCCAGGGATTCGGTAATATTGGTCACGTCATCATGCGCGAGCTCGGGGATCGAATTGTTTTAGAGGGTGTCAATGGCGTCGGGAAAACGATGATTCTCACAGCGATCCGCGCGGCGCTCGAGGGAAAAACCGGATTACCGAACCAGTCTCTTGAAGAGTGGATCAAGGATGGACACGAAAATGCGGTTATCAAACTGGATCTCGCCAATGGTACGGTCGTCAAATTTTCAATAAGGGTTATTATCACGAAGGATGATTTCGACCTGCAGATCAAAGAGGCCCTCGAAGACGGGAAAATGAAGAAGATCCCCGGAGGACCAATAGCATTCCTGAAAACCATCGTCAATGCGATCGCCTTTCACCCCCAGCAGTGGAGAAAGAAGTCCGATAAGGAGCAGCTGGAGGAAGTTTTCAATTTTTTCCCTGGGCTCAAGGAAAAACTCGTTTTAAATGACAAGGAATTATCGGAGGCTGAAGCGGAGCGCGCGTCGGCACTGAACAGGTCCAAGGTTCTCCGCCTGGATATCGACCGCGTTCCCTTCATCTCCGGTTTACCGGAGAAGGAGATCGATCCGGCAGAACTGGTATCGAAACTGAACGTAGCGACTGCTCATAATAAAAAACTCGATGATATGAAGCATGAGGTATCTGAATACCTTGGAAAAATTCCTGCCATTGATGAGAGCATGAAATCGATTTCCGATGAGATCAATCGAAAGCTCGAAATGATCGAGCAGCTGCAACGGCAAGTCGAATCGTCACGAGCGGAAATGCAGGACAAAAGAAAACTGAGAGACCGCATCGAGCGATCGGTCGTTTCTCTGAACACCAGTATCTCAGCGTTTACCCCTGAGCCTATTGAAGCAATACAACGGGAAATTTCCGGAATAAATCAAAAGAATGAGGCTATCCGGAAAAATGCTGACAGAAAGCGCCTGCAGCATGACCTTGAGAGTTCCGAGCTCAGAGCCAGCGAACTCTATCGAAAAATATCGACCGTTAAAAAGAAACGTGCTGAGATCATGGCCTCAGC
>CAZGVZ010000323.1:0-1590 GCA_964529145.1 uncultured Fibrobacteraceae bacterium
GTATCCTCCGCGGTCCAGAACTGTCCCCCCTGTGCTTCGGCAAGAGCCGCTCCTATCCGTTCGATCACAGAATCCGAGAGCGACACCACTCCAATGGTCCTGAGCCGCTCCAGCTCCGCTTTCATCGCCGCAGCCTTGACATCCTCCCCGGGTATTCCGCCGGAGGAATCGAACACGAGCAGCACACGGTTATCAGGCCCATCGCCGAACGAGCCTGGAATGCAGCCCACATGCGCCATGATGCTGCCGGAGTATGCACCGCGCAGTTTGTAGGAGCAGGTTTCGACAGGAGAAGGCGTCCAGAGGGGCAGCGTATCCCCGACCGTGAACGGTTCGGTTTCTCCCGGTGCAAAGATGCGCAGAAGCAGAGGCTCGATGTCGAGGGAGCCGCAGTCGAACTCGACGATACGGGTGACAAGCGCTTCGCAAGATTCTCCGTTCGCATCGTGGGACACCATGAGATTGATCTGCGCGGGATTCGACTTGAGCAGCGCGCCATCGGTGAAAAGAGCTATGTCATGCTCCTTGCAGCCGCCGCTGTAGCTGACCGTGATCCGCAGGACGTTGCCTGTCACGGAGAGCGTATCGATTGTCAGCGGATCGAGGTGAGGTGCGGTCCCGGTAACGATCGGGAGTCCGACCGCCTGGGTCGTGCACGATTCGATATACCCCGATGCATCCTGCGCGAACAGTTCGATCCGTTGCGGCTCGAACCGTTCTCCGCCAGAAAAAACCACACCCGCCGAATAAGGACTCATCGGATCCACACATGCCGTCGCGGGCATCCACATGGCTGCCGCGACCACCAGCAACAAGGCACATCTTTTCATAACGGACTCCTTGAAAATTATTGAGTTGTCAGAGGAAGATCCTGCCGTAAAGCGGAATCTCCGATGATCTTGACCGTGACTTCCCCTCCCTGGGGTAAATTCTTGATATTTTTTCCCGAAATCAGTGAATAGGTGCCTTCGGGTATGCCGGAGATCTCGTACCGCCCGTTTGTGTCTGTAACCGCGGAAAAGGGCGAACCTTTCAGCACCACCCGGCATCCGGGCAGCGGAGCGCCCGACCCTTCCGGTGTGGACAGAGTCACCGTACCATGGAGAGTTCCGCTTCCCGAAAGCCGCTTCCGCACCTGCCCGGTGGATTCGTGCGTTTTGTCAAAGGGAATGAAGGCCCCGTTTGCTCCGCCGGAATCGAAAAAGAAGAAATGAAAAACGCTGTCGGGCAGTGAAGGAATCAGCCACTCGGGAGAGCCGGACCGAAGCAGCGACCGGTTCCGGGCGACGATGGAGTCCCCTTGCACGTACGCAACGTTATAGACTTCCACCGTGACGATGAATTCACCCCTGCCCGCTGCCGACACCCTGACTCCGTCACCGAGCGGAGCGACCGACGCCACTGTTTCCGAGGCCCCGCCTCCGGATCCGACCGGGGAATGTCCGCATGCTCCCAGAAGAAGCGCGCACAGAAGCGGAAAAAGCGATTCATTGCTCATTGCATTCCCTTTGTTGACGGGTAAGCGGAAAGAACTGCAGGTTCAGCTGCATCACCCTCGATGGATTTTTTACGGCCCTTGCAATCTCCATT
>CAZGVZ010000323.1:1600-2484 GCA_964529145.1 uncultured Fibrobacteraceae bacterium
CCGTGCAGTCTCGAGGCGCTCGATAATCCTGAGGTATGCCTCATTGTCGATACTCATAGTCACGGTGGAGGATTCCCGTTCATTCCTTCCGAACCGGTCGAACACCGATTTCGCGAGTTCGATACAGCCGATCTGATACTCCTGCAGCGCAACCAGTGGTACATGCTCCCTCGACGAAAGGATCTGATCGCATCTCCGGTAAACCCCGTCCCCGTCCTTTTGGATCAGGTTCAGACGTTCCAGTACCGAAATCGCCTTTTTCACCTCCGAAGGGGTCACCTGTGGAACAAGCATACCCGCCGCCCCGGCGACCGTGCCGTCGGTGAGATCGATTATCGATACCAGTTCCCGAACCGCGGGGTAGTACCATTTGCGGTAGAATTCGAACTGATCGACCCTCACCTGTTTGACGCTCCCGCGGCGCAGGGCCAGCAGTTTCTCAAATGCTTCCTTTCGGCGCTGGTGCACCCTGGCCTGATTGAAATCGACCAGTAGTTCGAAATAAGTGGTTTCCGCCCTGTTCAGCTGGAAAAAACGGGCGATCTCCAGAACCAGCCGATCTGTGATGTTCCGTTTTCCCTGAAGGACCCAGGAAAAAAAACCTCCGGACTTCAGGCCGATCTTTCCGGACAGATACCGGTAGGAAAAATGGGGATTCGCCTCTTTTTTAGCGACACAGCAATCCTTGAGATATTTACGGTAGTCCAGATATCCAAAGATGTCCGGAACTCTCACCGTGTTCTTTATCTCTTTTTCATTCTTTTCCATACTGTTCCCCCGGTGTGAGGACCGTCTCTCCTAAATATATCCGCACCGGAGATGATCGCCAAGAGCGATGTTGCATTTTTCGCTCACTTTCAGTGAGCAGATATCAGGCAATAATT
>CAZGVZ010000323.1:2494-5621 GCA_964529145.1 uncultured Fibrobacteraceae bacterium
ATGAATCCTTGCTTATACAGGATTAATCCAGTGAGCACGATGGCTCTGTGCCCGATTCCCCGCTCCGCACTGGATTCCGGGATTCGGGGATGATGGTAGCTTATCGGGTTTGAATTATATTTCCCATATGCCTCGCAATGCGAAGAACCTCCTTGACCGGTGGGTGATGTATCACGGCAAAAAGAATTCGCGATCTCCCTCTTTTTCAGGTGAGTAGTGGTGGCTGAAATCTTACAGCGTGAGTCTGTTTACCTCCGGTTCTATCTGACCATTCTCATTTATCAGATCGCGCCGTACTGGATTGCGGGCATCGTGGTCGGCTCCATCATTTCGGTTTTCGGGAAAAAAAAGATTCACGGTCTGGTCGGTGGTCTGCACTCGAAGAAACTCGGTCTTTTGGGGATCGTTCCGGCCAGTGTTCTGGGAGCGGCTTCTCCATTGTGCATGTATGGAACCATCCCGATTGCCGCATCATGCGCGAACAAGGGTATGAGAGAAGACTGGCTTGCCGCATTCATTATGAGTTCCGTTCTCCTGAACCCTCAGTTGATCGTGTACAGCATGGCCCTCGGGAAAACGGCGTTCTGGGTGCGTATCGTCTCATGCGTCGCCATGGGGGTACTTGCCGGTCTTCTGGTGCATATTTTTTTCAAAAATAAGAAATTCTTCGATTTTTCGGGCTTCGAGCTACAAGCCGGTCGTGATATCGACCCGAATCCCATACTCAGGCTGCTTAAAAATATCTGGAGAAACGCAAAATCCACAGGCCCCTATTTTTTTGCGGGAATCGTGCTTACCGTACTTTTTCAGCGATATGTTCCGGAGAGATCCTTTGTCTCCCTGTTCGGGAGCAACCGCAGGTTCGGGGTGCTGATGGCGGCCACGCTGGGAGTGCCGCTTTATCTATGCGGGGGCGGAGTAATCCCCCTTCTGAGGGAATGGCTGTTTCAGGGAATGAGTATCGGAGGGGCCGCAGCCTTCATGATCACCGGACCTGCCACAAAATTTACCAACATCGCCGCGCTCAAAATCGTCCTCGGGATGAAAAATTTCATTCTCTATTTCCTTTTCTCGATCGGCTACGCTTCAGCGGCCGGGATTTTGTGGAACCTTTTTATCCGATGATCCGGAGCCGGTTGTGGAACCGTAATTCCACTGTTTTTTTATGAGTTCCGGAACATCGTTACCCCATTATTTCAATATGTTGGAAAAAATCAATATTTTGCATTTCAAAACCGCCTCATGGCGGAGGCAAGTTTTAGTATATTAGTATCAATCAGTACCATTTTCATTCTATTTGCAATCCGATGCTTTTACATGGGTTCCTCAATTTTCAAACCGAAGGGGACTAAATGATTACAAGAGTTACCGGTCAAAAAAACCTGAAAATCATGATGATGATCATGGCGCTCTGCGGTTTGCTGCTGGCGGAGGAGGATGTCGTAATTTCCGGAACGGTGAACGACAACAAAGGCGAACCGCTGCAGGGGGTAAAGGTAACACTTTCCAAATTGACTGATTTGTCAATGGAGACCAATGCCGATGGCGGATTCATCCTCACCAACATTACCAGTGTGCTACCTCCCATAACCCTCAAGACATCATACGGATTCACCATCAGGAACAATGCCATCGTTTTCACCACCGTTTCCGAAAAGGTAACGGCAAAATTGTCTCTTTATTCGATCAATGGAAGATTGGTTACCTCCGTCAGTCTCGCCGATCTTCATGCCGGACAACAGCGCCTCGCGCTTCCCAGGCTGAGTTCCGGTGCCTATGTGCTTTCGGGAACCGTGGGCGGGGAATCGTTTACACGGTCGCTGGTCTGCACGGGAAACGACCAGTTGAGAAGCAAGGCCACTGAGGCTGACGGCAACGGAGCGCCCGGCCTGAGGAAAACAGCCGCCGCGGCTGGAATCGTCGATACGCTCCTCTTTTCGAAAGAGGGTTACAACACCCAGCGGTGGCCCCTCAATATTTACTCCAGAGAAAATATAAAAATCGTGCTGAGGGCCACCGGTGAAACACCTGTTGTGTACATGACGAAGAAGCTTGATAAAGAAGCCTTTTTGGCCATCTATGAGGCCATCGGCTACGATCTGCCCGGCGAAATAATGGTCAAGGTGCATACCGGGGAAGGTCGAGCCAGTAATAAATATTATATCACACCGGAAAGAATGTCGAGCGTGGTGAATCTGGTGAATGGAACGATCGTTGAAACCTGCCTTGGTTTTACTGCTGCAGGATTTACCAGAACCAACCCTGCAGCAAACCTTCAGCTTTCCAAGGACCATGGATTCGATACCATTGGACAGGGCATTGATATTCTTGACACCGATGGTGAAATCACTCTCCCTGTGGTGGGTGGTACGCAACTCAAAGGTGAAATCGATGTCGGTGCCAATTTTAAAAACTATCAATCCAGTCTCGTTATATCGCATTTCAAGGGACACGGCATTTCCGGATTTGGAGGAGCCATTAAAAACGTAGCGCTCGGATTTGCATCCCCAAATGGAAAACGCTGGATTCACAGCGGTGGCAAACAAAAGAGTTCTTTCTCGATATTGATGGGTGATGAATTCCAGAAAGCAATGATCGAAGCTTCAAAAGCTGTTCAAGACGCGCTTGAGGGAAATGTCGTATACATCAATGCTGTTGATAACCTGACGCTGGAGTGTGACTGCGACCCACAGGCGGCCCCGGAAATGTCCGATATTGGTATTTTAGGATCACTCGATCCCATTGCCATAGACCAGGCTTCCTGTGACCTGGTTTTGGAGGCAAGCGGAGGACAAGCGCTCAAAAGCCGGATCGAAAGCACACAATTTAAAGGACTGGATGGCTTGAAGTACGGCCAGGAAATCGGTCTGGGTAAAATAGAATACGAACTGGTGGATATTGATAAATAATACCCATCAGCTTTCGGGTCCGTTTTCACAGGAACAAATTCAGAGTAACGCTGCCGATGCCAAGTTGGCAGCGTGTTTTTTTGTGGTTTTGCCCACCTGACAAGGCCCCCTCAGGCAATAATGTACCCCCGGCACATGCCAGTCCCGCATGGTGACTTCTGATGAAGTCTCCTTTGCAGAGCTTTTCGAGGATTACGCTCTCAATGCATGTTCAAATT
>CAZGVZ010000324.1:0-5585 GCA_964529145.1 uncultured Fibrobacteraceae bacterium
GATGGTAAGGAGCGTTCCGTTACTTTTCTTCTCCGTCGCCACCGATAGAATGTTCTTTCCGGCCGCTTTCGAGACCCGCTGAACGAGGTCCGGCTCCTCGATGGAGGAGAGTGCCGGGGGCAAAGCGGAATCCCGGGCAAAGAGAGCCCGGCAGACGTTTTCGGGAAGCATGAGCGTTTCGGCTCCGCGTGCGGGAGCCGCGGGGAGCCGGGAAACCGATCCGTTTATCCAGTAAAAACGGTTGCCCGCATAGAGCCGCAACCTCGTAGGCCGGCGGACCAGTGTCAATCTATTCATGGAGCGCTCCCACTGCCATGAAAATCCCATGGAGTCGGCGAATTCCGTGACCGGAACCGGCGCCGCCCCGCCGGTACCCGCTCCCTGTCCGGCGCTTTGAGCGAACGGAGCGAATCCGGAGAAGAGAATGAAAACGACGTAATAAGGAACCGGCGGGTTAAAGAAGCTTTTTTTCATGATCGGCCACGCTCCCGGATCAGCTGTTGCAGTTTGCGTTTCGATTCGTTTTCCGCCATTTTCTGCCGTTTATCCCATTTCTTTCTACCCTTACAAAGGGCAAGCTCCACCTTGACCCATTGATTCTTGAAATACAGGGAGAGGGGAATGAGGGTCAGCTGTTTGCGCTCTACTTCGGCATTGAGGCGGATTATCTGTCTTTTGGCAAGAAGCAGCTTGCGTTTCCTGTAAGGGTCGGGCACCGAATAACCGACATGTTCATATGGGCTGATATGAAGATGGTGAATGAACATCTCCCCGTCGGAGCACTGGGCGTAGCTGTCCGACAGGTTCACTTTTCCCGAGCGGATAGCCTTGACTTCCGCGCCGCACAACGCGATACCCGCTTCAACTTTCTCGAGTATCTCGTAGTCATGGTAGGCTTTGCGGTTTTGAGCGATTGCCTTCATCGGGACCTCTGATCAATGACCCGGGCCGCGCCGCGCGAACGCGCCGCTCCCGGGAATCGTGCGCACGACAGGACCTCTTTTCCGCACGGAGCTGGCGTTTCCGGTATAATCGGGCTTTCGCCCACCCGCAGAAGCGCTATTGTGATCCTCAGAGATCTCCATCCTTATAAAAATAGTTAGCGTAGGGATTCCGAAGCAATCACCGGAAGCCAGGGTTCATGTGCGAAAATCATGAATTCGAAAGTGATTCCTTTCGCGGCCGGACAACGATCGGCAGTGACGGCTGGAGCATGAACGGTGTTAGGCATTAAGCGAGCGAAACTCATGTCACCTCCGTTCATCCGGCTTAAAAGCTTATCCATAAATAATTTTGGTCTGCAACCGGCCTGCAAAGGCCATGAATTACACGGGAAATCCTATTATGGATAAGCTCTAAGGAATCCGGCTCCCGCAGCACCGTGTCCGGTAAGATAGCTCTGATGCGGCAAGGTCCACCAAGCTGCCAGCCATACCATTCCTGAACCCGGTGTATCCTTCGGGTGGCACGGACGTTGTGCCTTTACTATATTTTACATGGTTCCACTTCAGTCCAAAAAGAGGTAACCGGACCTCCCTCGAGTTACTCCTGTAAAAAGCTCCGTGTCGGATCGAACAGTCATGTTTTGGACAGGTGCCGTACCGTATTTTCCACTCATGTCACCAGTGCCGGAAAGGGGTTAACCGTATGGAAAGTTGCCTGTTCTGTAAAATGGTGTCCGATGAAATACACGTCCAGCGCGTCCACGAAGATGAGCAGGTGATCGTGATCAGGGATATCAACCCACAGGCACCAAGTCATCTTCTCGCGATCCCGCGTAAGCACTATTCCGGGATACACCTTGTACCCGACACAGAACAGGAACTTTTCCGGCATCTCTGCAGCGCGATAAAGGCAGTGCTGCAGAAAGAAGGAATCGCGAAAAAGGGTTACCGTCTGGTCATCAACTCCGGAACCGAGGCGGGCCAGAGTGTGGATCACCTGCACGTGCACATTCTCAGCGGGCGGACCATGGGCTGGCCTCCCGGATAGATCCGGAAACCGCGGACGTCCGCTTCCGCTCAGGCTCTCACCCTCTGACGCAGCTTCGGTACCGCCGGTTTTTTCCTGAGCACCTCGGAAATGACGTGCGTACTGTGATCTTCCGTGTTGTACCAGAAAAAGATAAACTCGCTGTTTCTGGTGAAACAATCTTCCAGATGCGCTTTCTGCGCGCATGGGAAGATTTTCTTGTGTTTTTTTTCCGCCTTTTTTATCATGCGGATCTCGAGTTCGTTCATTGGTGTATTCCCGCATGGGTTGCGGACCGCGCGCATCGGAACGCGCGGTCCGATGCCGCTCCGGTCACTGCATCTGTTTTCTCAGAAAAGTCGGGACATCCATGTCGTCCTCATACTGGGTGATGACGCTTCCCTTGGAGACGTAGACCCGCTCCTTGCGAATCTGATTTTTTTTGATGAAGGTCGGAAGACCTATGTCGGATCCAGCGGCGGTCTGTATATCGTCGATCGTCACCCTTTCCGCTTCGTATCCCGGCTGAGGCGCCACTACGGTCACCATTTCCCTGACGGCTCCACGGCCGTTTGCCTCCGCGGCTTTAGCGGCAACGGTGCCTTGATCGTTCTGAACTACGGAATTCTCGCCTCCTGAGACCGGAAAAGGCATGGACATCTGCTCGACCCGTTTCTCTTTCCGTTCGGGCTGCAGACCGGGTAGTTTCAGCGTCATCCTGGGGGACCGTTCCTCCTTCTGCATCTCGATGGATTTCTCGTTGAACCCGGTGGCTATCACAGTGACGCTGATTTTGCCGTTCATCGAAGGATCGGTCACCGCTCCGAAGATCACGTTGGTTTCATTCTCTTCACCCACCGCATCGTACACCGCCTGCGTCGCATCACTGACGTCGTAAAGCGTCATATCCTCTCCGCCGGTGATATTGATGAGGATTCCGCGCGCGCCCGTGATCGACACGTCGTCCAGCAGCGGACTGTGGATCGCGGAATCCGCGGCCATGACAGCGCGGTTCTCCCCTTCCGCGAAACCGGTTCCCATGAGCGCGTCGCCCATGCCCTTCATTATAGTCTTGACATCGGCAAAATCGAGGTTGACGAGACCGTGAACCGAAATGAGGTCGGATATGCCTTTTGTCGCCTGGAAGAGCACGTCATCGGCCGATTTGAAGGCGTCGATGAGTGTTGTGCTCCGCTCGACGATCGACAGAAGTTTCTGATTGGGTATGACGATGATAGTATCGATCGATTTGCGCAGATCGTCGATACCCTTGCGCGCGTTGCGGTCGCGCACCTTTCCTTCGAACAGGAACGGACGGGTCACGATGGCCACTGTAAGTATCTCGAGCTCGCGGGCGATCTCCGCTACTACAGGCGCCCCTCCGGTACCGGTTCCGCCGCCCATGCCGCCAGTGATGAAGAGCATATCGGCCCCTTCGAGCGCCGCGGCTATCTTGTCGCGGTCCTCCTCCATGGCGAGCCGCCCCACGTCGGGATTCGCTCCTGCGCCAAGCCCCTTGGTGATGCGCTCCCCGATCTGGATACGACTCGGGGCCCGATTGTTGTCGAGCGCCATCGCGTCGGTATTGACCGCGATGAATTCCACACCGGTAAGTCCAGCGGCGATCATCCGGTTCACCGCGTTACCGCCGGCCCCACCAACGCCGATCACCTTCATTTTGGCGACCGTATCAAACGATTCGTCCATCGAGAACACCATGAGTCCCTCCTCCGGGTTATTGTGTAGTTTCCTTTGGTATCGAAAAGGTGACCTTCCCCGCGGCTCCGGAACCGGGATGCGAAAACACCCTTATCCGGACGATCGGGTCAGAAAAACTCCTTCACCCATGTCTTCATTTTCTCGAAGATACGCCTGAACGTGTCTTCTCCCCCGAAACTCCTCCTGCTCTTTACTTTACGCCGCTGCTCCAGGCCGTACATGCACAGGCCAACGCCGGTGGCGTGAATGGGACTCTGCGCCGCTTCGGTAAGTCCGCCGAATCCGTAGGGGACCCCGATCTTCACCGGCATTTCGAACACCTTCTCCGCAAGCTCCTTTATTCCCTCCATGAGGGATCCGCCTCCGGTCAGTACGACTCCAGCCCCGAGCATCTCCGCATACTCCGTGCGCTTGAGCTCCCGCAACGACAGCGCGAAGATTTCCTCGACGCGGGGCTCGATGATCGACGCGAGCACAGCCTTTGAAACCTCGCGCTGTTCCCTCCCTCCGACACCGGGAACGCTGATGAATTCATTGTTTTTCACCAGAGGAGAAAAGGCGCACCCGTACTGCCGCTTGATCTCTTCCGCGCGGTCGATCGGCGTACGGATGCCGATCGCGATATCGCTGGTCACGTTTTTTCCGCCCAGGCCCACAACCGCGGTCTGCCGTATGCTCTCGTCGAAGTAGATGGCGATGTCCGTAGTGCCTCCGCCCATATCGATCAGCGCCACACCGAGTTCCTTCTCGTCCTTTTCGAGAACCGAGTAACAGGAAGCGAGCGGTTCCAGCACCATGTCTATCACCTTGAGTCCCGCCTTGTCGACGCTTTTGTAAATATTTTGCGCGCTCGTCACCGCACCGGTGATTATGTGCACCTGTGTCTCCAGTCTCACTCCGCACATCCCGATGGGATCCTTGATCCCCTTCTGGTCGTCGACCACGAACTCCTGGGGTATCACGTGAAGGATCTCTCGATCCATGGGTATCGACACGGCCTTCGCGGCATCGATCGCGCGCACCACGTCAAGTTCGGTGATTTCCTTGTCGTCACGTGAGATCGCCACCACTCCGCGGCTGTTGATTGCCCTGATATGGTCCCCTGCAATGCCGACCCATACCGAGTCGACATCGACTCCAGCCATCAGTTCCGCCTCTTCGACGGCCTTCTGGATCGAGTGGACCGTTTTGTCGATATTGACTACCACCCCTTTACGCAATCCGTCGGACTGACTCACGCCGACTCCGACGATCTTCAGCCTCTCGTCGGTATCTTTTTCGGCGATGATACAGGCGATTTTCGTTGTCCCTATATCGAGTCCGACCACCATTGAATCATCCATGTTCCACTCCCTCTATACGGGGCGACCCTGATTTCACAGGTCACCCGTGCCGCGTGACGGCGATAACGGTCCGGATTCACCCCGGCCGACAAACGCCAGATTCTGATACCTCAGATCGATCCGCACGGGAACGTTACGGTCGCGCCCGAGCGCTTCCAGCAGATACCGGAGATTCCGCAACTGGCGCCCATCTGCATCGAAACCGATCACCAGGCGGGCCGGGGGATCGGTCACGAGACAGAGCATCGCCGCGGAGTCGCTTATATCTATTTGCGTGATCGCGTCGAACCAGGCCGAGTCGTCCTGGCGCAGCCTGGAAATGAAATCGCAGGCGGCGGAAAGCGAGGCGCTGTCGATGCGGCCTTTGCGGCCGCCGGACTCTCCGCAGAAGATCATCGGCAGCAGGTAGGTTTCGCCCTCTTCAAGGGGAAGAATCGTACCCCGGCGATCGACGAGCTTTATCTCTCCGGTGTTAACCAGTGCCACCGGGGTCCGCTCCCTGATTTCGATGATCACCGAGCCCCACCACCTCCTGATGCACCGCGCTCCCTC
>CAZGVZ010000325.1:0-5297 GCA_964529145.1 uncultured Fibrobacteraceae bacterium
CGGACGCGATCTCTTTCAAAGGCTCGAAGCGGCCTGCGCCGCCTCGGCTTCCGGGATCGCCGCAAGTGAGAAAACGGCATGGGGGAATATTCTCAGGGGCTGCGCATTTTCCGAGGCGGCCGGCCGCCGTGCGTCTGCGGTATTCTCACCCGTGCTTTCCCTGTGCGTCGCGATGCTTCCGGTCAACGTTCTGGTGGGCGCGTTCTTCTGGGACATGGGAGTGGTGCCTCTGATGTTCTGGGGAATAACCGGTCCACTCTTTCCGATGATTGCCTACGCGGGCGCCGATATTTTTATCCGGATGCGGGAAGTGTCCGCGGGGAGCGGAGACGGGGAGACGTTCGCTGCCGAAACTGCCGTCGAGCCGCGTGTCTACTCCTGGTCGGCGATCGCCGGGCTTCTCCTATATCTTGCGGCGGGGATAGTCTACAGGGCGATGGTCAGGTGAGCCGTACAGGAGGGGTCTCATACCTGCGCCGGGAATCAGCTCCGGGGATAAGTCACCCGGCAGCGCCATCCGGTAGTGTCTCAATTTGCATTCAATGTACCCTTCGGGGATGGTTGAAACCATCGCCTTCAGGCGAAGCTTTGCGATTTTTTGGTAGAAGATAGTTGATTTCAAATTAACAAATAAAGTCGAGGGAGTATTCTCTGCTGAGTTTTGAACCCAAGGTATATTTGACATGCCACCCTTCTTTTTTCCGATCAATTGCAAATTCACCCTTGGGTCCAAAATCCTGTAACAATATCGCACAATGCCTATACGGTTAAGAATAACGGGTCAGATGTATTCTATTAACCGGAATACGAATCACTATCGGGAGATTTGATATCGACACTCCGGTCCCCTTCCCGCTGCAGACCCGTTCCATAGATCCGCCTTTTTTCCTCGCTCCCATGGCCGGAATAACCCACAGCGCCTTCAGGCGCCTGATTGCCGGCCAGGGCGGCTGCGGCGCGCTCTTCACCGAAATGCTTCCGTGCAGGGCGGTCCTGGTGGAAGATTTCGCGACCTCTCCGTTCATCAGACGGCGGCCGGAGGAGGGGAATGTCGTGTATCAACTCCTCGTGAGCGATGTGGCGGTCCTCGGGGACGCGGTCGCGAGTCTCGCAGCGGCATCGCCGTTTTGCATCGACGTCAACCTGGGATGCCCCGCTCCGGCGATCTCGCGGAAGGGGGGAGGAAAGGCGCTTTTCGACGATCTCCCCCGCCTCGGAGCCGCACTCGAAACGATCCGTTCGGTCTGGGAAGGCCCTTTGAGCGTCAAATGCCGTCTGGGGCACC
The DNA here is from genome assembly GCA_964529145.1 of uncultured Fibrobacteraceae bacterium. Classification (GTDB taxonomy): domain Bacteria; phylum Fibrobacterota; class Chitinivibrionia; order Chitinivibrionales; family Chitinispirillaceae; genus JAFGNB01. The sequence continues at coordinate 1,286 of CAZGVZ010000325.1, forward strand.
GGACACCCGACTGGAAGGATCGGTTCGCCGAGCGGCTGGCGCTTTTTCACGACGCCGGAGTCGACGCGATCTGTGTTCATCCGCGCTACTTCGACGAAAAACTCAAGCGCAGGGCGCGCCGGGAGCTTTTCCCGTGGATAAAGGAGCGGACGAGCATTCCGCTCATCGGCAACGGTGACATGACCGGCGTGGACGCACTGGAGCTTCTGGAACGGGGCGATTGCGACGGGATCATGATCGGAAGGGCTGCGGTCGAGAGGCCCTGGATTTTCCGGGAGCTTCGCGGGGAAAAGGTCGAAATCGATTACCGGCGTGTATGGGACGATTTTTTCAGCTACACGCTCGAGGACTTCTCTCCCGAACGGGCCATATGCAGAATCAAGGAGTTCACCATTCACTACGCGAGGAATTTCTTCTTTGGTCACGAGCTGTTCCGGAAAGTGCAATCCGCGCCCGATCTGGGAATTCTCAGGGATCGCGCCCACCGTTTCTTCGACGGCAATCCCAGGACGGTGCGGCGCTGAACGGCTTCCGCCGACCAAAAAAGCACCTCAAAATAATTTTCTCATGCGCCTGGCCTCTATCCTTTTCGCCCGGGGTTCATTACAACACTGAATACCCATAGGTGCCCTTTAGTAATTTTATTTATCGCAGACTCCCGGAGAGCGCTGTTTCAGTGCCGTCGAGCGAGATACCAAAATCCACAAGGAGCTGAACCGATCATGCGAATTCTGTCCGGAATCAAACCATCGGGAACCATCCATATCGGCAACTATCTCGGCATGATCAGGCCGATGGTCGAATCGCAGAATCGCGGCGAGCTGTTCTGTTTCATCGCGAATATGCACAGCCTCACGACGCTGTTCGACGCGTCGCGGATGTCGGGCTACACCAACGAGGCGCTTCTCGATCTTCTCGCGCTCGGCATCGATCCCGAGAGGTCGGTTTTCTGGGTGCAGTCCGATGTTCCGGAGGTGGCGGAACTCACCTGGTACCTCAACAACGTCACCCCGATGGGGCTCCTGGAACGTTGTCACGCCTACAAGGACGCGATCGCCAAAGGCCTCGCGCCCCACAACGGTCTTTTCTCCTATCCGGTGCTCATGGCAGCGGACATTCTTGCGTATCAATCGAACGTCGTGCCGGTTGGCAGGGACCAGAAGCAGCATGTGGAGGTGACCCGCGACATTGCGATCAAATTCAACGCTACCTACGGCGAGGCGTTCACCGTTCCCGAACCGGAGATCATCGAGGAACTCGCGGTGGTTCCCGGGGTCGACGGGCAGAAGATGTCGAAATCGTACGGCAATGTCATAGAGCTTTTCGGCCCGGAGAAGGCGATCAGGAAAAAGATCATGAGCATCGTCACCGACCCCACACCGCTCGATCAACCCAAGGATCCCGATGCAAGCATTCTGTTCGACCTTTACAAACTGTTCGCGACCACGGAGCAGACGAAACGGATGGCCGACCGGTTTCGCGCGGGAGGACTGGGGTACGGCACCGTAAAGACGGAGCTGTTCGAGCTGCTCTGGAATCATTTTTCCCCGTTCAGGGAAAAACGGGAACGGCTTGCCGGCAGCCGGGATTACCTCCGGGAAGTGCGCAGAAAAGGCGCGGAGAAAGCGAGGGAGTACCTTTCGGGCACCATGGGGAAGGTACGAGAACTGGTGGGGGTCGCGGAGCGCTGGTAGGCGGTAAGGCAAACGGTGCGCCGCCCTCCGTCTGAAGCGATGGCGCCGGGTCCCCGTCCCCCGTCCGGAGAACGGACGGCCCGGGTAGATCGATGCGGCCCGGGAGGCGTCCGCAACGCTCTGCCGATGGTTGTCCAACATTGACGTATACACAGCGGCGTGTTTCCGCGGGAAGGTGGACCGGTCATGATCAGAACCGCGAAGATCGAGGATGCCGGGGCCATGCTGGAGATCTATACCCACTACGTTGAGCACACGGCGGCAACGTTCGAGATCACTCCCCCCTGCCTGAACGAGATGGAGCGAAGAATTGACGAGTGCGTCACTTCGGCGGACTGGATAGTCTGTGAGGAAAACGGTGCGCCGGTCGGATATGCGTACTACGGCCCTTTCAGGAGCAGAAAGGCGTATGATTACACGTGCGAGACCACGGTATACGTTCACCGCGAAAGAACCGGGCGGGGGATCGGCCGCGCGCTGTACGGGGAATTGATCGGGAGACTGCGGCGCACCCCGATGGCGGTTGCCGTCGGATGCATCTCGCTGCCCAACGTCGCGAGCGTTGTCCTTCACGAAAGAATGGGTTTCAGGCATGCGGGCGTGCTCAGGAACGTGGGGAGAAAATTCAACCGGTGGATCGATGTCGGATACTGGGAACTCGAGCTGAAGAGCCTGCCGGAATACGATCCGGATCGTTACGGGCTGGCTCCCGGTCATGGAAAGCCGGAGTGAGCATGCGTGCGGAAGAAAAGGGCTCGTACAATCGGCGAACCGGATCCGAAGGTCCACTTGAGCGGGTCTCGAAGTTCGACATTTTCCGCACCTTCTTCCGGATCGGCCTGCTCACCATCGGCGGCGGGTTCGCTATGGCATCCGTCATCAGGCACGAACTCGTGCTGAGGCGCCGCTGGGTATCCGAAGAGGAGTTCCTTGCCGGGATGTCGACTGCCACAGTTGTCCCGGGCGCGGTCGCGGTGAACCTCGCTTACATACAGGGCAAACGGCTTGCCGGGCACACCGGTTCGATCGCAGCGGTCGCCGGCACGGTGCTGCCCTCCTTTTTCATCATTCTCCTGATCGCCCTCGGCGCGATGCCGTTTTTCGAAAACCGGTACGTCGCGGCATTTTTCAGGGGATGTGCGGTAGGAATTTGCGGTCAGCTGGCGTATATGGGGTATGTGCTGGCCAGAAGGGATCTCCGGGACCCGCGCAGCATCGCGCTTTGCGCCGCGGCGCTCCTTCCCGTCGCGCTCCTGGGGCTGCATCCTGTGTGGGCGATCATTACCGCGGCAATGGCGGGGTACTGGCTGCTCAGGGATGAAAAGGCCGCCGGGTAGGGGGAGGAGTATGCTGGCTCTGTTGTTTCTGAGTTTCTCGCTCATCGGCCTGGGCGCCTACGGAGGGGGGCTCGTCACCGTTCCCCTGATCCAGCACGAGATCGTGACGGTACGCCACTGGATCCGCTTCGATGAAATGGCGCGCCTGCTGGCGATCGCCCAGATGACCCCCGGACCGATCGCGGTCAACGCGGCGACATTCGTGGGTTTCCGCACCGCGGGCATCGCCGGCGCGATCGTCGCGACCACGGCGGTGCTGCTGCCTTCTTTGTGTATTCTCATCTTTCTTTCGCCTCTGATCGAACGGTTCGGGGACAACATACACGTGCGAAAAATCAGGAGGAGCATCGGGGTAGGGGTGGTGAGCCTGCTTTTCTACGCCGTATGGTCATACGGAACAGCCGCGATCGGCGGCTGGCCCGATCTGCTCATCGCGGGCGGGGCGTTCGGTCTCCTTGTCGCCGGACGGGGGAAGCTTCACCCAATGCTGATCGTCGCGGGATGCGGAGCGGCGGGCCTTCTCGTTTTTTTGTGAGGATTCCTTGGGATCACACCTCTTATAGTGTATAGGCCGACCGGGGATCGGACACCGGATCCAGATTCAGTACCCTGGCTTCGATACGCCGTTCCCTTTTGGTCGCAGGTTTTTAATCATGGTAATCCTGCAATCCTTAAAATCAAGGTCCAGACACTTTCCTGATCAGCGAACTGTTGTGAAAGCGCTTGAACTTGTGCAATGCCTGCCCGCCCTGAAAACGATGATACAGGTACCTGTCGCCATGGATGCGCCCGACAATCCGACCGAATACGATCCGGCCGGTTGTGTTTTGTCGACTAGCACCGCCATGAGCCTGCCCCTTATGTCTAAAATTTTCAATGAAACCGCTTTTCCGGTAAAAGCATCCAGCGCGGCCAGACCGTCTCTGCTCAGACCTCCGATGCTCGTAAAACCTCCTCCTGCATACAGTGCATTCCCGCTCA
>CAZGVZ010000325.1:5307-5531 GCA_964529145.1 uncultured Fibrobacteraceae bacterium
GGCAAGGGACCAGACCGGAGAATTCGCATTCGGATCCCAGCTTGTCGCTTTTCCGGTTACGGCGTCCAGGGCGGCGATATGATTCCTTGCCTGACCACCGATACTCCTGAGATCCCGGAATTCTCCTCCGGCGTAAACCGTAGTGCCATTTACCGATAAAGTATATACCCAGAATTGCGAGGCAGGGTTCCAGGGGGTGGCTTTCCCGGTGGCGGCATCCAGTG
>CAZGVZ010000326.1:0-2101 GCA_964529145.1 uncultured Fibrobacteraceae bacterium
TGGTTCCGGAATTTTTCGAAGTTCGGGCCGAACCAATAGGTGCCCTGATCGACCACTTCCGTGATGCCCTGCCCCAGGCCGCCCCCCATCTCTTTACCGGAGAAACGCAGGGCCATGCCTCCGGCGACAGGAGCGCAGAGCGCGATTCGTTCGTCGAAAGCACCTGCGAGAAGGGCGGCCTGGCCGGTCCTCGACACGCCGGTCACAATGATCTTTTCCCTGTCGATGATCGAATCCGTCACCAGATAATCGACGGCGCGCGACAAACCCCAGGCCCACGCCGAAAAATCTCTCCAGTCATACTCCGGATAGGAGGGAAAAAACGCGGTCGAACGCCAGTTGGTCGCATCCGCGCCAAGCTGCGCATAGTTGATAGTGGCGACCGCGTACCCCCGCTGCAGGGCCGCGGAAGCGGAGCCCAGGCTGGACTTTCCGGGGCTTCCGAAACCGAGGGAAACGAGGACCGCGTATCCTTTTCCCTCCGGTGGCGTGACTGGAGAGAAGAGACCCAGGTCGAATCCGAGTTTCTCGTCCGGCCCGAACGTGAGCCGGAACATACGATAATCGGCCTGCAATGAGCCGCTCACGGTGATGCGGCCGGGTGGCGTCGTCACGGTCGCCCGAACGTTTCCGGGCGGAGGAGGCATATGGCCGTATTCGTAATATTCTAGAATCCGGATCATTTCCCGGCGCCGCGCTCTCCATTGATCGATCTTCATGACCTTGGAACCGTCGTTCATGACAAGCGGATCGGGCATTTCCTCGATCTCAGGCATCTCCTTGACCGAGACCGGTCCTGATTTCGTGAAATCCAGGATGATCGAAAGACCGGTCTGCCGCAGTGAGGTGATCGCCTCCTTCGCCGGCTTGAACCCCTCCTTCGTGATGACCAGAGTGTCTGCGCTCTCCACCGCAGCCTGCCTGTTCCGGAAGGCTCCAGGGGTACTCTTTGCGTTGGAAATCCAGTCCCCGGCAAAAGCTCCGTCGCAGGCCTTCACCAGCTTGCCGAACGTGTTCATACGATCGGTCGTGAGGTGCAGAAGATAGAATCCTCGAGCCAGTTGGGGAAGTGCATACCGGTAAACACCCGGTCCTACTGCCCCGAACGGAATCGTGATGCCGCTTTTCCCGTGTGCGGTATAGATCCGAACGGCTCCGCCGCGACATGGCGAGGAAAACAGGACCAGAAGCTGATCCCCCTTGATCGACACGGCGACTCCGTGCGTTGGAACTCCGGCGGTGGCTTCTCTTCCTGCAGTTCCGGCCGAAACGAGGGAAAATTCGCCGTTGGCCAGGGTGACCGTGTTTATCGACGAATCGGAGAGAAGGCAAATTTTTGCCCCTGCGATTGCGGACCCTCTCCAGTCCTTGACCGCTCCGCTCAGGGAAAGCCCGTTATCCGCTGTGATCCCAAATGCCATGCAACAGAAAAGAATGAACGCATGACCAGTCGCAGACCTCATCATCCCCCCCTTTGAACCTGTGCACCGATCAATGAAGACTTTTATTCGATATCTTTCAAATATAATCGAATTCGTGGGAAGAGGTGCTCCACGCGGAGCATCCAGAGAGCGGGCGGTAAGGTGAGTCGCCAACATTCCGGGAACTGCACACGAAAGAACTCGTGCGAAGCGGGGCAAAGGAGCGGCTATTTCTCTCCGGTCATTACGGTGCCTTTCCAGCCCCGGCTCGTGAACACCGATCCGGTGGAATCGACAACCAGGCACTGAAAACGGGGTCTTGCGTCGATAAAGGCAACGATCTCCGGGGCAGTGCGACAGAATAGCCCGGTGCTGAGCACATCCACCTCGACCGGATTTTCTCCCGTAATCGTGACGCTCCGGTTGGCTCCGCAGCATCTCCCTGTGCGGGAGTCGAAAATATGGTGGTAACGTTTTCCTCCGACGATCCTGAACCGCTCGTAATCACCACTGGTGACCACAGAACCTCCCTCGAGCGGGACTGTTCCGATCATCCCGTCGGGATCCCGGGGATGCTGGATTCCAATCAGCCACGGCGCGCCGTCAGGGCGTTTCCCCTTGCATACCACATCCCCCCCCGCGACGACCAGGTAACCGGCGATTCCCTTACGGTCGAGCAG
>CAZGVZ010000326.1:2126-3302 GCA_964529145.1 uncultured Fibrobacteraceae bacterium
CCTCCTTCAGCACGAACCCTTTCGCGATCCCCCCTACATCGATCCTGGTCGAAGGTGACCCGAAGGCGACCGAATCACCCGCGGCATTGAGTTTCACCCGGTGACGGCATACGGCCTCGAGAGCGGAATCGATCCGCTCTTCGGATGGAAGGGGCATCTCTTCGGAGCTCTCTTCACAGAAACCCCACACTTCCTTGATCGGCAGAATGGTGAGGTCGAACCCTCCGTCGAGGGTGTCACCGTACCGCAGGGCGAACGCGATGATCTCGGAGAGCTGCCTGCCTACGGGCACTACCCGCTCACTCCGGCGGTTGAGGGCCGCCACCTCCGATTTTTTTCCGGTCACCGAAAACCGTTCCTCCCAGTCAAGCAGCAGGGAATCGATCGATTTCCAGACCGGTTCCGGATCGAATCTGCCGGATGCCGCTACCGTCACTTCGATGATGGTGTCCATCCGGAAAAAGGTCTGCATGAATTTCCGGATCCTGCCTGGTCCGCCGGACCCAATGCATGCGACGCTCAGAAGCGCAGCCGATACTGTGACAAGAAGGAACGCGAGCCGTCCGAACCTGCGGGTCGTGATGTTTTGAGACATGAAAATCCGTTCCTATGAAGAGTGATCGATCGGGCTTCCGCATTCACTGTCGAGCTGCACACGGTTCACTATTGGGCCCCGAACCACCGGATCACCTCACCGTATTTGAGGTCTCCGCCGAACAGATCGAGCGCACTGCCTATGGTGACGTCAACGGATCCCTTTCCTTTCGCCCGTATGAGGTCCAGATCATCGAGCGAGCGGACTCCGCCCGCATAGGTCACCGGCCTGGCCGTGCATTCAGCCAGCAGTTCCACCAGCTCCGGATCGATACCGCCTCGTTTTCCCTCTACGTGGGCGGCATGGATAAGAAATTCGTCACAATAGTCGCCCAGGAAGTCGAAGAGTTCCCCGGTCAGCGCCACCTCGGTCTCCTTTTGCCACCGGTCGGTAACGATGATGTACGTTCCGTTCCTTCTCTTGCAGCTCAGATCCAGTACAAGCCGCTCCCTGCCGACCGACCTTTTCATGATGGTAAGATTTTCCTGATCGATCCGGCCGTCCCGGAAAACGAACGAGGTCACGATGACATGCGAAGCCCCGGCTTCGAGAAATCCGGAGGCATTGCCGGGATCGATACC
>CAZGVZ010000326.1:3312-5159 GCA_964529145.1 uncultured Fibrobacteraceae bacterium
GGAAACGCTCTGAGCGCCTCGATCGCGGCTGCTTCGTTTCCCTTTCCAAGCATGATGACGTGACCTCCGGACAGCCCGTCATCACGATACATTCCAGCAAAATGGGAGGGGGGGAGTTCAGATTCGTAATTGGTGACCGGTTCGCAGCCGTCCCGCAACGTACCGCCGACGATCTGTTTTACCTTACCCTCATGGATATCTATACAGGGACGAAACCGCATGGTGTTACCTTTCCGGTTTTTCCTGTGCCCCGGCATTCCGGAGTCTGGATATTTGATCCAGGACTCTTCTCCCCGGCAGGGATCTGGAGCAGTGTGAGAAAATACATCCGAACGGGGGAGCGCGCGCGAAGAGCGTTCCGGGTGGTCGATCGGGACACTCTCCATTGACTGCACGGCTCTCATATTACATTTTAGACTATCCGGTCGAAACCGGCCCCTGCTCTACATCTCTTCAAAGGAGTGTCCCCATGAAACTGAAAGTACTCGCTGTCGCATGCGCAATCACCGGAGTGCTCGGCTGTTCCGGAGGCGGCGGTACCATGAAAGAATCGGTCGAACAGACGCACGCCAACGGCAAACCCAAGAAAGTCAATTACTACAAAGTCGGAAAGATTCCGTGTCGTACGGTCTTTTATTTTGAGGACGGCAGCGTCCAATCCGATCAGTACTTCAACAGGGAGGGCAAGCCCGACAGCATAAAGGTAATCTTCTATCCCAATGGCCAGAAATTCAAGGAGTCGTTCTATAAAGAAGGTAAACTGAACGGTACCGATAAATCATGGTACGAGGATGGAAAAGTGAAGAGCGAGGCGTCGTATATCGACGACATGCCGCAGGGAACAGGTGTCACCTACTTCAAGAACGGACAAAAAGCCTCGGAAACGCCTTTCAAGGACGGCGTCAAGGAGGGAGTGGAAATCACGTACGACTCCACAGGAAAAAAGATGCACCTGCTCACCTACGTCGCGGGCAATCCTTCGGGTCTCGAACAGAAATGGTATACGACCGGAGTTCTCAAAGAGGAGTGCAACTGGAACAACAATGTCCTCCACGGTCCTTATACGATGTACCATGAAAACGGAAAAAAGATGGAAGAAGGTACCTACTTCGAGGGAAAATACGACGGGAAAAGGCTTGCCTGGGACGAACGCGGCCGCAAGATCGCTGATACCGACTACAAAAAGGGCGAACTGGTGGATGGTACCGCTTACTGATCGTTCTCCACATCTCGAACCATGAGAGTCCTGTTCACGGCAGTCGGAGACTGCCGTTTTTCATGTAATGGCATCCTCGATAGTTCACCTTCCCCAATCCGGACGGAAGTGATGTATTTTCCGGTTCATCACTAGCCAGGTAATGGGATCTCTTCCGGAGTTTTTATGAACACACTCAAGAATCGCGTCGCGCTCGTCACCGGTTCCAGCAGGGGGATAGGTCAGCAGATCGCACTCGGGCTGGCCCGCCATCACTGCGATATCGTACTGCACGGACGCACGGCGGAGAGCTGCGTGCGAACCGCGGACCTGCTCAGGGATGCAGGTGTAAAAGTCTACATCGCCCCCGGAGACCTCGGGTCCGAAAAGGGTATCCGTTCCGTCGTGGAGGCAGTCGCCGGTGGACCGGGCGTGATCGATATCCTTTACAACAACGCCGCTGTCATGAGCCCGTGGATGGCGCTGCACGAGATTCCCCCGGATGTCTGGCTGAAAACCCTGCAGGTTAATCTTTTCTCCGTGATTGCGCTCTGCGGCGCCTTCGTACCCGGCATGAAGGAAAGGAAATTCGGCAGAGTGGTCAACCTCACTTCGGGAATAAAGGACCAACCCGAACTCGCACCGTATGGAG
>CAZGVZ010000326.1:5169-5497 GCA_964529145.1 uncultured Fibrobacteraceae bacterium
GAGTCTCGAAGGCCGCCATCGACAAATACACCCTGGAACTCGCGTTCGACTGCAGAGGAACGAACGTCCTGGTCAACTATCTGGACCCTGGATGGCTCAGGACCGACCTCGGCGGACCCAACGGGATGTTCTCGGTTGAAACGGTGCTGCCGGGAGCGCTGGTCCCCGCGTTCCTCGAGGACGACGGCCCCACCGGCCGGCTCTATTCCGCCCAGGATTTCAAGTATCTTTGCCCTGGCACCAAAGAGAAGAGTCGCGACTGGGGAATTTCATGAGCCTCAGCAAACACCTGCAGACATCGGGTCTTCTCCAGACCGTGGGCGACATG
>CAZGVZ010000327.1:0-5493 GCA_964529145.1 uncultured Fibrobacteraceae bacterium
CCTTGCTGAAAATCCCATAGGGATCACGTTGTCCTCTCTTACCGAGGCAGGTAATGGTCGCCGGGATGGATCGAAAGTATTTTCAGAAAGAGTTCCCCGTTTTCAGGCATCAGGAAACGGTACGCCGGGGCGGCTGGAGGAAGCGGTCGATCACGAATCGGGGCGGAGGCAATCATTCAATGAGCCATGAAAGAATATTGATCGTCGAAGATGACGAGGACATCGTCGAACTGGTCAGGTACAATCTCGTGAAGGACGGTTTCAAGCCGGAAGGGGTGACCAGGGGCGAGGACGCGCTTACAAAGCTGCAGGAGGAGCCGTTCGATCTGATCCTGCTGGATCTCATGCTTCCCGGCATAGATGGACTGGAGGTGTGCCGCAGGATCAAGGCGAACGAACGGCTGCGGTCCATTCCCCTTATTATGCTGACCGCGAAAGGCGAGGAGAGCGACATCGTGACCGGGCTGGAGCTGGGCGCGGACGACTACATCGTGAAGCCTTTCAGCCCGAAGATCGCGATCGCCCGTATCCGTTCCGTGCTCAGGCGGAGAAGCGGGGAGAAGGGCGATGAATCCGATCTCCTGAAAGTAGGAGATTTAACGATCCACCCGGGCAGACGGGAAGTCACGGTACGCGGCAGGCCTCTCGGACTCACCAATCTCGAGTTTCTCGTACTTCATTTTCTCGCGAAAAAACCGGGATGGGTTTACTCCCGCAGTCAGATCGTCGAAGGCGTACGGGGGGACAACTATCCGGTCACAGACCGATCCGTAGACGTACTGATCGTGAGCCTGCGAAAAAAGCTCGGTGGGGCGGGCGATTGCATCGAGACTGTCCGCGGTGCGGGGTACCGTTTCAGGGAGGAATGACTTGGTCCCCAAAAGACTGGTATGGCAGTTATATACCGCTTTTCTTCTCATAATCATCATACCCGCCATGCTTTTTACGTGGTATACGACCCGTACTTTCAGGAATTTCTTCGTCACCAGCACCATCGGGGATCTCACCGAACGTGCCCATCAGATCGGTTCCCAGTTCGAGCGTTCCGTTCGCGCGGGGGAATCGGGGGTCATAGATTCGCTTTGTAAATCATGGACCAGGGATGTCGAAATGCGGCTGACGGTCGTCGCAGCTGACGGTACGGTTCTTGGAGACTCCCGGAAGGATCCGGGTTCCATGGAGAACCACGCGGACAGGACCGAGATCATGGCGGCGCTTTCAGGAGAGACCGGCAGGTCCGACCGGTTCAGTTACACGCTCCGTCAGGATATGGTCTATGTGGCGGTCCCTGTGGGACCAGCGGAACACCCGGTCGGCGCTGTGAGGGCCGCCATATCGACGAATGTCATCAGCCGCACCCTCACGACAATGTTCGTTCGCATCGGGACCGGATATCTCCTTCTTGCGATACTGGCCGCGCTGGTGAGTTTCTTCATTTCACGCAGGATTTCCCTGCCGATCGACTCTATGAAAAAACGCGCCCGGCAGTTCGCATCTGGAGACTTTACCGGAAAACTCATGCCCGTGGGTTGCGTGGAGATCGACCAGCTCGCGGATGCGCTCAATGAAATGGCCATGCGGCTCAGGGACACGATCAGCAGCCTCACCGAACAGCACAACCGTATCGACGCGATTTTCTCCGGTATGGTGGAGGGGGTGGTCGCGCTCGATAACGACCTGCGCATCATCGCCATGAACCAGGCGGCGGTCGAACATTTCGCCCTTTCCTCCAAGCCGGAAAACGGAACCCGGATCGTTGACGTGCTGAGGAACGAGAGGATAATCGGTCTGATGAAGCGGATCGGCGAGAGCGGGCAAGCGCTCGAGGACGAGGCGACACTGACTCTCGATCAGCATGGAAGCGAGGGCGGGAGCCGGCTCCTGCAGCTGCACGGCAACGCCCTGCACGACGGGGCGGGGAGAACAATCGGCGTACTCGCGGTCATAAACGACATCACCAGGCTCAAGAGGCTCGAAACCATGCGGAGCGACTTCGTCGCAAACGTTTCCCACGAACTCCGTACGCCGCTCACGTCCATCAAGGGATTCGTGGAAACGCTCCGGGCCGGAGCGATCGACGACCGCGGTGAGGCGCAACGTTTTCTGGAGATCATCGACCGTCAGGTCGAACGCATCTCAACGATAGTCGAGGATCTGCTCGCGCTCTCGCGCATCGAGCAGGAACTGCAGGCGCAGGGTCCCCAACTGCAGGACGCGCGGATCGCGTCGCTTCTTTCCGCGGCGATCGAAACCTGCAGTGTCAAGGCGGAAGCGAAGAGTATCCGCATAGAAGCGGCATGTGACCGGGACCTCCGTGCCCAGCTCGAGCCGGCGCTTATCGAGGAGGCGCTCATCAATCTCATCCAGAATGCGGTGAACTACTCTCCCCCGGAAGAACGGATCGTGGTCGCCGCGGGGGTCGACACTTCTGCAAAAGAGCTTTTCTTCACGGTGACCGACAACGGTCCGGGAATAGCTCCGGAGCATCATGACCGCATCTTCGAGCGGTTTTATCGTGTCGACAAGGCCAGGAGCCGCAAGCTCGGCGGCACCGGGCTAGGTTTATCTATAGTTAAGCATGTGGTGCTCGTTCACAAGGGACGCGTATCGGTGAAAAGCGCGCTTGGCGAAGGAAGCACGTTCTACATATTCATTCCGTATCATCCCGCTGCTGGCGAATGCTCCGCTTAGCAAAGGACCGCGTGGACGTATCCGCAAGAATCCGGACGAAGGCTGAGAAAGCCGCGGAAATCATCCGTATCTTCCTTCGATGTACTCCGCGGTTTTCACGCTCCGTGGAGTGAGGAACAGGTCGGTGGTGGCCGAGTGTTCGATGAGCTCTCCGAGCAGCATGAAGACGCACTCGTCGCTGGCGCGACGGGCCTGGGCCATGTTGTGTGTGACGATGACGATCGTGTAATCGCCGCGCAGTCCGAACATCAGTTCCTCGATCGCGTGGGTACCTTCGACATCGAGCGAGGAACAGGGTTCGTCCATGAGGATGATATCCGGTTTGAGCGGCAGGAGACGCGCGATGCAGAGCTTCTGCTGCTGTTCGAGCTGCAACAGCGTCGCTCTCTTCCCCAGGGAGTCCTTCAGGTCTTTCCACAGGCCGACCCCGGCAAGCGCCTTTTCTACCTCTTCGTCAAGGACGCTTCGCTTGAGCCGGCTCCGCGGCATGTGCGTCCGCAGGCCGAACACCACGTTCTCGTATACCGAAACGGGAAGGGGATTCGGACGCTGGAACACCATACCGACGCTCTTGCGCAGCTCGATCAGCGAGACGTCCGGATCGTAGATGTTTTTTTCCAGGATGACGATCTCCCCGCCCGTGCGTACGTAACTGAACCGTTCGTTGATGCGGTTGAAGCAGCGCAGAAGGGTGGTTTTTCCGCAGCCGCTCGGCCCTATAAGCGAAGTGATGAGGCCCCTTTTGATCGAGAGATCTATCGATTTGAGCGCCTGAAAGGAGCCGTACCAGAGATCGAGCCCCCTGGTATGGATCGCGTACTCCCGGTTTTGGGCTGGAACCGTGTTTTCGTTCATCCGAACAGTCCGTTGATGTAGTCGAAAGTTTCGCGTTTCTTTGGATTGCGGGAGAACATGACCTCATTGACGTCCAGTTCCACGAGCTCGCCTTTCCAGAGAAACATGGTGCGGTCCGCCAGCCGGTGCGCCTGCTGTGTGAGATTGGTGACCAGCACGATAGTCTTCTCGGCCTTGAGTTCCTGAAGCACATCCTCGATGCGCATGGTGGTGACCGGATCGATGGCGATTGAGAATTCGTCGAGACAGAGGATATCTGGCTGGTGCGAGAGGGCCCGCGCGATGGTGAGCCGCTGCTGCTGCCCGCCGGAGAGCGCGGTCCCGAGGCTTCCGAGCCGGTCCTTGACCTCGTCCCAGAGCGCCGCCTGGGTGAGGCACTTCTCGACGAGCCGGTCGAGTTCTGCCCTGTCGGTAAGTCCCGCGCACCTGGGAGCGAAAGCGACGTTGTCGTAAATGGAAAGCGGCAGTCCGACCGGCAGCGGCGCCACCATGCCGATTTTCCTGCGCAACTCGAACACGTCCTTCATGGAACCCACGTCGACTCCGTCGACCGCTACCGTTCCGGACATCTTCGCTCCGGGGGTGAACTCGAGGGTCCGGTTCAGGCAGCGCAGAAGCGAAGTCTTCCCGGATTGCGCGGGGCCTATGATCCCGAAGATCTCGTTGCGGCGGATGTCGAACGAAATGCCGTGAATGACCTCCTTCGCTCCGTACGAGAGTCGCAGGTCGCGGACCGATACGGTGGTATCGTTGTTCCGCATGGTCACCATTTCTTCCTTGTCCGCATCCGGATCCGGAGCACGATCGCTCCGGCGTTCACCGCGAGCACCACCCCGAGCAGAACCACCGCGGTCGCGTACGACACCGACTCCTTTACGTTGGGTACCTGCGTGGCCACTGTATACAGATGCATTGAAAGCGCCATGCACTGGTCGGTGAGCCGATATGGGAGAAGATCCCCCCGTTTCACTGCCTTGTAGAATACTGCGCCGGTGAACATGATCGGCGCGGTTTCTCCCGCGGCCCGGCTTACCTGAAGGATGACTCCCGTAAGGATGCCGCTTATCGAGTTGGGCAGCACGATAGTCCTGATGGTCTGCCATTTGGTCGCGCCGACGTTCCAGCACGCCTCTCGGTACGACTGGGGCACCGAGGAAAGCGCCTCGCGGGTGCTAGCGATTATCACCGGAAGAGTCATGATCGCGAGCGTCAGCGAAGCGGAGATGATGGAATAGCCGAACCTGGCCGCGTAGACGAACGCTCCGAGCCCGAAGAGCGCGTGGACGATGCTCGGTACTCCGGCGAGGTTGATTACCGCAAGGTTGATCAGCCTGTTGAGCCAGTTGTCACGGGCGTACTCGTTGAGGTAGATCGCGGCGAACACGCCAATGGGCGCGGCGATCGCGAGGGAAATGAAGACGAGGTACACGGTTCCCACCAGCGCGGGCCAGATGCCTCCTTCCCGCATTCCCCTCCTCGGTATGTCTACGATGAACTCTAGACTCAGCGACGGCGCGGCCTTGTAGACGACATAGGTGATGATCGCGATCAGGGGAGCGATCATCAGCAGCGTCATGAGGAAAAAGGAGTGGCGGGCTACGGTCTGATGCAGCTCCCGCCTCTTTATCTGCGCGGTCTTGGCGAACCGGACCTGATGACCTGGCATGGGTCTATTTCCTCCTGATGCCGCGGATGACGAAATCCGCGGTGAGATTCACCGCGAAGGTGATGACGAAAAGCAGAACTCCCGTGAGAAACAGCACCCGGTAGTGGTCCGATCCTGCAGGCGCCTCGCCGAGTTCCGCGGCGACGTTGGCTGTGAGCGTCCTGACGGAATCGAATATTCCGGAGGGTATCTGCACCGCGTGTCCGGTCGCCATGAGCACCGCCATGGTCTCGCCCACCGCCCTGCCCACCCCGAGAAGCACCGCTGCGAGAAGCCCGTTT
>CAZGVZ010000328.1:0-1646 GCA_964529145.1 uncultured Fibrobacteraceae bacterium
ATCTCTGGCCGATTTCTTCGGATTAAATCCATCCACCGAAGGAAATCCGATCACCTTATTACTGATCAATTCATCGGACATCAGACTTGCGGTGGCTGTCGATGAGATGCTCGGTATAAAAAAGTGTGTCCTGAAAAGAATGGAGGGTATTGAATACGGAGGGAATTATTTCAAGGGAGCCGCGGTCATGGGAGACAGTTCGGTCGCCATCGTACTGGATGTGGAAATGCTGCTGCAAGAGCGATGATTATCGGTTACCACCGCCGCATGGAACATGCCACGCAGTTATTTCCACTGAATTACATCCCGGACAGTAGTGATCCCGGCCCGTGCCCGTGCACCCGGTATCTCCCGTATACACCCGTCATTTGTCTGAGTCTTCCGAATCCCCATCGAAAAATTCTTCGCCCTCGCCGGGCTCTTCCGAGCCGTTGCCGGCATAGTCCTCGTCATCCTCGTCTCCAGGTCCCGCGTCGTCATCCGGATACCCGGACACATCGTCGGGATACCGCATGTCGCTTCCGGGAAACTCCGTCTCGTTATCGTCGGAAAACTCCAGTTCTTCATCCGCCGAATGGCGACGCCTGTCAAGATATGCGGTTTTCATGCCCATTTTCCTTCGAAAAGAGGTTACACGGGGTTCTTTTCGGTTTCAAGGTGGAGATACCGGAATATTTCCGCGCGGCTCCGGTTCTCCTTTCCGGCTCCCTGACGGTACCGGGCCCCTCCCCCACATCTTCCGATATGGAGATGAGAATACATGAGAAGAAAAACGATCCGGATCGGGATTCGGTTGATCGCAGGCGGCTACCGGTGCCCATGGACAACATAATATTGAATACACGGAATGCCGGATTTCCGGCGCACTAAGGCCTCCTTCCGAAAACGAAATAGGCGACAGGGCCGAAAAACTGCACAAAGGAACCCAGCGTCCACCACAGTTTCCTGCCCCGTATATTCTTCGCCGGGCGGCGCGCGATATCCGCCAGTGCGGCCGCAAGCAGAGCGATTTCAACTGCAGCGATCCCTGTGATCGTCTTTTTCAGGCCTGGACTCATGCATTTCCATTTCATCCGCTCATCCATACAGCCTCCAGAGTGACCAGGTTCTCGAGAGCCCGCCGGTAGCCCTCGATTCCTCCCTCTCCTGCCGGCGAACCAGATCGGGCGACCCGGAAATCAGATGATAATCTACAACAAAAACCGTGCCACAGGAGTGAGTCGCATCAATAAAGCCGGACCGGTCGCGGAAAGCGATAATTCTCTTCTCCAACAATTGAGCGATCGCGATTTTGAGAGTGTTATAGAGCGAATACAAACGGATCATCAACTCACGATTGCGCGCACCTGGAGAAACGAGTTATTTTTATAACTGAGTTTCATCGACCGCTTAGACCTGTATCAGCCCTTTTCACAACCGGAAATCAATGCTTGCCGTTCGTTTCGAACGTGGTGGATCTTTTATCCGACCGGACTTCGAAAAACCTGTTTCAAAGCGGGGTGTACCTTGGTCGAAGCCATCAAGATCTGGAACGAGCCCAACAATCTTTCCCATTGGGATGCGACGATAGACCCTGAGTGGAAGGAGTTTTCCGCCATGGCTTCCATGGCGGCGCAGCGGATAAGGAGCTGTTCGCCGGAAACCTG
>CAZGVZ010000328.1:1656-5463 GCA_964529145.1 uncultured Fibrobacteraceae bacterium
GAGGAATATCGCCGATCGACCGGCGATTCATTTCCCTTTTGTCCGGATACGGCCTGCTCGAGAATTTCGACGCTATCGCGGTCCACGGATTTCCGCTTGACTGGAACCACTGGCAGATCGACCAGTGGCCGGAAAAGATAGAGGAGATCCGTTCCGTATGCGACCTCCCCGTATGGGTCACCGAAGTGGGGGCGTCGACGTTCGGATCCGACGAGATCCAGGTTTTCGGACTCGAACGCACCCGGGAGCTGCTTTCGGACATCGTGGACAGAATTTACTGGTACAGTCTGCTCGATCTGCCTCCGGCCTGGGAGGCGACGACCCGGCACAAGGAGAGCGAAGGGAGCGCATACTACCGGCATTTTTACATGGGTCTCATCCGCGCGGACGGAACCCCGAAGCCGGCCCTCGGAAGATTCGATCCCCGGATGGGGATCTGTCAATGGTTTCACTTCCGCGATCACCGGCTCTCCTTTGCCGTGGAGTGGCTCCGGAAACTGGGGGTGAAGAGACTTCGCACCGGCATCAGCTGGGCCGACTGGTACCGTCCCGGCGCGCTCGAGTGGTTCGACCTCCAGATGGCCATGCTCGAGCAGTTCGATACCACAGTGACGCTCTGCTTCACCCCTCCCTCCCGCGGAAGGATCGAATCGACCACGAGCCCCCCCCGCGACCCGTCCGAATTCGCAGATTTCGCGGAGAAGGTCGTCACACGATACATTCTAACGGCTTCATCGTGCGCCCTTTCGGATTCGGAAATTCTGAAGGTCAACGCATGAGTCTTACGGTATACCTGATCCGGCACGGCAACATCGATTTTCTCGATGCGGTGCCCGGCAATCTTCCTGGGCTCCATTTGAGCGCGTCCGGAAGAAAACAGGCGGGCTGGATCGCGCACCGGCTCGATGGACGGAAACTCGACGCGATCTACGCGAGCCCCCTCGAACGCGCATTGGAAACAGCACGGCCGCTCGCCCGGAACCACGGCCTGGAAATCACGACACTCGAGGATCTCAGAGAGATAGATTTCGGCGAATGGACCGGAAAAACGTTCGACGAACTCGAGGGAGATTTCGGCTGGAAACAGTTCCACATTTATCGAAACGAATGCCTCATCCCCGGTGGCGATCTAATGATACAGGTACAGCAGCGGATGGTGAAAGCGCTCTATGATATTTACCGAAGGCATCCGGACGGGGAGGTCGCGGCTGTAGGTCATCACGATCCGATCAAATCGCTTCTGGCCTTCCACCTGGGAATCTCCCTTGACCTTTTCCTGAGAATTCTCGTGGATACGGGCTCCATAAGCGAACTGACGATGGAGGAAAACGGCGTCACGGTGAAAAACGTCAATGTCACGGAATGCGGAACAGCCGGACTCTTCGGGACACACGGCCGTGCGCCCCGGCACAGAGCCGGCCTGTAACCGACCGGTATTCGCCTCGAATTCACCAGGGGGGATATGAGCAGGAAATGGGGTATAATCCCATCGGCGGGTTCGGGAACGAGAATCCAGCCGCTCGCCTTTTCGAAAGAGCTTCTTCCGGTCGGGAGCTACAGTGTCGGTTCAGCCGAAAGACCAAGGGCCATCAGTGAATACCTGATCGAACGGATGATGATCGCCGGGGTTACCGGCGTGTGCATGGTGATCTCACCGGGAAAATGGGATATCGTCAGGTACTACGGAGCGGGAGTCGGAGACATATTCTTCACCTATACTGTCCAGCCGCAGCCGCGGGGTCTGTGCGACGCGCTGTTCAGGGTACTGCCCCTTGTCGGCAACGACGAATCGGTCATCGTGGGGCTTCCCGACACAGTCTGGTTTCCATCCGACGGCCTGAGCCGGCTTCCCGGAGATCGCCTTTCCTTTCTGCTCTTTCCGGTCGAACACCCCGAATTTTACGACGCGGTGAGCACCGACGAGGCAGGGAACGTGCGCCGGATTTTTGTAAAGCAACCCGGAATCGGGGAACGGTGGATCTGGGGCGCATTCTCCATGCCGGTCAGGATCATGACCGATCTTCACGACCTCTGGAGGAAAAACGGAGGCAGGGACGAGTACATAGGTACACTCGTCAACCGTTATCTCGCCACCGGAGGGGAAGCCCTCGGCGTGAGGGCGGGAGAAGTGTACGTCGATGTGGGGACAATCAACGGATACAGGGATGCGGTTGCCATGCTTTCGGGCATGGGTGAGCATTCGTTTCCGGAATGTGTAACCGGAAGGGAAACCGGTCGATGATCCGGGTTTTCCGGCTCTTCCCGGCCCTCGCCCACCGCGCACGGATGGCACCCTGGCGGAGGGTGTAGGGCGGATGTCTACTGCAGAAACCGGGCGCGATGCGGCGGAGGATTTTCTGAGCTTTCTGCGGCTCCGTAAAATCCGCCATGGATTCGACCGCCGCGTCGTCATGTTCACCGCCCATCCCGACGATGAGATCATCGGTGCGGGAGGAATACTGCGGTACATACGCGACGCCGCCTGCATCGTCACCGCCACCGACGGTTCGCCCCGGGACATGCGCGACGCACGAGCCGCCGGTTTCTCATCCAGAAAGGCCTACGCGGCCGCCAGGATCTCCGAATCCAGAAAAGCGCTGGTACTTTCCGGGTTCGACTGCCGCAGGCGTCTGAGATTCGGTTTCGAAGATCAGGGGCTCGCGTTCGTTCTTCCCCGCCTTGCCCTTGCGGTAAAGGACGCCATTACGTTGATCGAGCCTGATGTGGTTCTGACCCATGCCTTCGAAGGCGGGCATCCCGATCATGACGCGGTCGCGTTCGCTGTATGGGCCGCATGCTCCCTGATGCGGAATGAAATCAACCGGTCCCCCCGAACGGTCGAATTCCCGACCTATCATGGAGACGGCGTATCCGGAGGCATGCTGTTCGGTTTCATTCCTTCCGCGCAGCGAGACGCACTGGTGGTCGAACTCGATTCCTGTGAAAGGAGCCTGAAATCGCGTATGATGGATTGTTTCGTTTCCCAGAAAAACACGCTTTCTCTCTTTACACCAGGGAAGGAATGGTTCAGAAAGACGCCGGACCATGTCTTTACGGATTTACCCCACGAAGGCTCGCCGCTGTACGATTTTCACGATTGGGGCATACGTTCGCGGATGTGGCCAGGGTTGGCGGAGGAGGCGATCGAATCGCTTCACCTCGGGGAAGTCGCATGAAAGGCTGCGTGCTCAACGTGGCCTACCCGTTCTCGGCGGTATCCGACGACACGGCAGGAGGAGCGGAGCAGGTCCTGCTTGCGGTCGCAAACGCTGCGGCAGCCGCGGGATATCTGTCCTTGGTATGCGCGGCGGATGGGTCGCGTACCGGACACACGCAGATCGTATACAGGATTCCCGACGGGCCTTTCGACGGAAGAGCGAACGCCGCTCTGTACGGAACCCTTAGTGCTTTGATCGATGCGGCGATCGATGAATACCGTGTCGATCTCGTACATTATCACGGAATCGATTTCCACGAATACCTTACTTCGAAGGATATCCCGATCCTGGTCACGCTTCACCTTCCCCTGTCTTGGTACAACTCGGAGGCGCTTGCCGAAGGACACAGGCGCGGACTCGCGTTCAACTGCGTATCGCACAGGCAATGGCGCGGCAGCGACAGGCTGAGCGAACCGTTTACGTACATAGAAAACGGGGTGCCTCTGCCCCTGTTCCAACCGAAGGAAAAGCGCGGAGCCTACACGGTTTCCATGGGAAGGATCTGTCCTGAAAAAGGATTTCACCTCGGAATCGACGCATCGAAAGCCGCAGGACATGGTCATATTCTGTGCGGAAAAGTGTATCCCTA
>CAZGVZ010000329.1:0-5441 GCA_964529145.1 uncultured Fibrobacteraceae bacterium
CATAAATCAATTCTCGCAATGGGACCTCAGAGTTCCGGAAGACTCCATTTTTTCGGTCATGGACACTTTCTCCACCAAAAATACCGCTTTTCTTGATACAACCATTGAACTTGGCAAACCCTATATATATGTTGTCGCTTCAATAAACGATTCGGGTACGGAGGGAACCATACGCGTACCCGCCCCTCCGGACATCTCACACTACTTTGTCAATGTAATCGAACCGCGCGTAAACTGCGCCGCGGGAATATGGCACATGATAGGTCCTCAGGGAGGCGATCTTGCTCTGGGTTCCGGAACGAGACATGCAGTTTTCGACTGGGACGACCGGAGGCAGCCGGACAAGACTCTCGCTCATTACGCACGAAATCCGAACCTGAAACTGACGAGAGGGTACTGGTTCAAACCCGTAGCGGATACTTCCCTCACCATGGAGGCTTCATCCCTCGACTCCCTCAAATCGACCGAAACGTCACTTTCGATCCAGCTGCGAAAAGGTGAGACCGGCTGGAACCTCATTTCTTCTCCCCTTCCGTTCGTCCATGCGCCCGAATGGCTCGGGACCTTCACCATATGGGAATGGAATCCCGATTCGATCGGATACCGCAGGGCCGATTCGCTCCGCCCCTGGAAAGCGTATTGGATGCATGCCGACAGAGACACCACGCTGCGGCTCTGGCGGAAACAGCCCCTCTCATACTATACTGATCAAAAGCTGGCAAGGAAAGCCACAACCCTGTCATGGAGGCTCAAGCTATCTTTGCGCAGTGGAAAAAGTTTCGATACGGACAATTACATCGGAGCTGTTACTCCTGCGATGGCGAGATCCGTAAGGCTCTCCACTCCCGAACCGCCCGAGGCATTCGGTGCGGCACGGCTTTTCATCGTGGACCAGCATTCCGAAACACGGCAGGAAAGCGGACGGCAGCAGCTTGCGGAACTCTACAAGGTGCAATCCTCATCAGTCGAAACGGTAGAATGGACGATCGGAATCGGAGCTTCTGAAAACAAGATGGATTTGAGTGTATCCCAACTGGACAATCTTCCTGAAAAAATGTACGCGTTCTGGGTAGAAAAGGACAGGGTGATCGACCTCCGTAAACAGAACTCCATTTCCTTCGCTCCGATGAATTCGGACCGCTTCGCTTTCATCATCGTTACCGCGAATCCCGGAGTCCTGGCCCTTTTCGGCGGCCGGATGGCGCTTCAGACTCCGTTCCCGAATCCTTTCAGAGGTTCCGTAGCCATCGAATTCGTGCTTCCGTATTCATGGCCGGAAGGCCTGCCAGCCGGGGATCTGTCAACTCCCGTCTCGCTTTCGGTGTACGATATCAGAGGACAATTCATCGCACGCCTGGTGAATGGAACCCGTAAACCTGGAATCTACCGGACGGTGTGGAACGGAGAAAACGCCTTTGGACGACAGGTTTCGACAGGGATGTATGTCCTGAAGCTGCAATACGGAGATAACTGCAAGACCAGGAGGTTTTTCAGGGTTCGCTGATGGAGCGGCCCGTCGATGCGAATGCCGTCTGTGGCAAAAAGGCCACTACAGCCATCTCCGGGTTGGTCGAAAAGGTTTCGAAGAGGAGTTGCGGGGGCCTGTCTCCGGCCTGCGGACAAATGCCCCCGTAAAGTATTACGCCTGAGGATCCGGTTCCGCGGTGGTCAGAGTATCCCAGAACTTGACGTAATCATCCCGGTTTTCCGTTTTCCTGACCGCGATTCCGGCCCGCGGATGCTCGTTTAGAATACCGGTGATCATGTAGGGAATGATATAGCCCCATTCTATCTTCTCCCTGAGCGGAAGATAGTGATCCTGAATGAGTTTGAGTACCGGCCGCAACTGATATCTGGGATTCTGGAGAAAGCTCAGCATCAATTCGGTGCAGCAGTTTCCCGGACCGCGTCCTATTCCATACACCGAACCGTCGACGAAGTTCGCGCCGTCGACGATCGCCTGAATGGAATTGCTGAACGCGAGCTGCCGGTTGTTGTGGGTATGGATCCCGATGGTTTTTCCCGGAAGCGCATTCATGTACTTTTTGACCAGCAGCGTCACATCCTCGCTGTACATATTTCCGTAGGAATCCACCACATATACGAGAGGTACATCGGTTTTGCTCAGGTCATTGAGTCCCTCGTCGATTTCCCTTTCATGGTTGGTCGAAACTGCCATGATATTCACCGAGGCTTCGTATCCCCGATCGAGGATCAGTTTGCACAGATCGATCGCCTTCACCACATCCTTCAGATAACATGCAACCCTGATCAGTGAGAAGGGCGATTCCGCCCGGGGAAGAATGTCTTCATCCTCGACTCTTCCGATGTCGACCATGCAGGAGAGCTTACTTTCCAGGTCGATACCGTCCACGATTTTTTTGATATCTTCATCGAAGCAGAAACGCCATTTTCCATATACCTTCGGATCGAACTGGTTCCGTGAAGCTTTATACCCCACTTCTATATAATCCACGCCCGCGTCATTGAGATACCGACAGTTGGCCCGGACGAAATCGTCGTGAAACTGCCAATTATTGATGAGACCCCCATCCCTGATGGAGCAATCCAGTAATTTGATTTCCGGACGATACATTGATCCTCCCACAAATAGAGATTGGTTTTTACAGCGATGAACGACTTCTCGAAAGGAAGTTTCAAAGCGGTAAGATTTTTATATGATTGAGGAATCATCCCCTCCTCGATAGGAGACGCTCCTCAACAGTTTACAATATATTCAAAATCCTGACTCGATGAGGGGTTTTGTTCAAAACCTGTTGACCGTTGTTCCACACGCGAAACCTTGAGACTCAATATCTTGCAGCCTGGAGGAGTCTTTGGACCGCGGTAACCGCTCCAAGGACGGTGACACCTCCCAAAATCCAGAGCATCACTGAGGAACCCATAAGCAGTCCCGCACAGAGCAGGATGATACGTTCAGGCCTCTGAAGAAGGCCGCGACTGCAGGCTATACCGGATCCTTCGCATCGGGCTTTGATATAGCTGACCATCACCGAACTGCATAAAGCCGAAAAACAGAGAGGAACTCCAAGAGAATTGTAATGATCGTGTTGCAGATAGAAAACCATAACTCCTCCCAGAAGCGCCATCTCGGTCAAACGGTCGCAGCTTGAATCGAGTATCGCCCCGAAAGTCGTGTTTTTACCCGACTCCCTGGCGAGCAATCCGTCCAATCCGTCCATCAAAGCCCCAATAATAACCAGTACGAGCGCTTTGTGCCAGGACCCGCATGCGCCGAGGTACCCTGCGGTGATAAACATTATCAACCCGGCGACGGTCACATGATTGGGGTGGAGTCCAATACGCAAGAACAGGTGCGCGAAAGGACGTAATATCCTGTTATAAAATGGTTTAAGATTCTCTATCATTCGATTGCCTGCCAGGCCCGTCAGCCGGAACTTAAAATATGGTAATATGCGTCGAAGATTTGTTAAAAATACCCTCTGCCCGGAGATCCGATATATTCCTGTTTGATGAATTCAATCAACTACCACGGCTAAAAGCGTGGTCTGGCTTGAGCGGGCCAAGCGGTACAACGGAAACAGTGCGAAGCACCGGACTCCTTGCGCTTCAAGAATGACAATGACACCGCCCGCGAAAAGACAGCCGGGCGTCGCGTCCTGCGCCCGAAGTTGCTGTCCTGCCCCACGGCCGAAAGCGGTTAAAAGAAACAGTGCCGAAGGCACTGGATTCCTTACGCTTAAGGAACGGAGTGACAACGCCGTGGTCCTTTTGCTGAAAATCCCATAGGGATCACATTGACCTCTCTTACCGAGGCAGGTAATAGAGATCATATTCACGTTCGTAGAATGACCTGAATGAGCGGCAAGATGATTCCCAATCCTGTTACCACCGAGATCCAACGAAATCGAGCACCGGAAAATGCATCGCCGGCTATCCATAAGGCAAAGGGCATTACATGGAACAGGTGGCGGAATTCGGTTTGAATCGAGTGCATATTATACCGTATCAGAGAAACAAGCGAGACAACCACGATTATAGTTGATATTTCATAAAATGTAAACGCCTTTTCTCCTACGTTCCTGATCAGGTGTTTTACGATAATCACCACACAGAATCCGAAAACGGATGCCCAGATCAAGTATATTGGAATTTTCCAGGGTTTCGGCAATAGAAGTGTGTCGAACGGAAAAACGAAACTGGACAGCATGCCGCGAGACAATATGAGAAGCTTTTCCGCGAATGCGACTCCTTCGGTAATATCGCGACCGCAGCTCACCGACAGCCCTATCAATTCATTGTAAAGAAGATAATTACGGAGATAATACGGGCCTGCCAGGGCAAGCCCGATCATTGGAGGGATGAACCAGTTTTTCCGGTCCCTTCGGTTTATGACGCCGAATATCCCGTAGCTTATAACCAGGGTCAGCATGGAAGACTTGGTGAGCAGGCCACAACCTATTACAAAGCCCTCCAAACAAAGGTTGCGTACTCTGCCGGGCGATTTGCAGCTTTGTCGTGAATGGAGCATCGGTAACAGGAGAATCGGAAAAATCCATAGAAAGGAGTCGTTGCTGAAAGATGACGTGTGTCTCCAGTGCACCGGGAGGAATGCGTAGAGCAGGACACACCATGTCGCGGATTTTAGCGGCAGAAATCCAACGAGAACGAAAAAAAAAAGGGAAATTCCAGCCATTCCCGCAGCACAGCTCACCAGACGGCAGAAACGGATCAACGATTCACTGTGAGGATCGACCGAGGTTATTTCCGCCAGAATTGCGGTTATAACATAAGAAAGGGGCGGCTGATAATACTCGAATTCATTTCTTATGAAAGCGTCAGGTCCCATGATATTGGCAGTCTGTACCGGCATGGACCTGTGCAGCATAATGTAGCGCACATAGTTGACGTGAGATGCTTCATCGTTGAATGCCTGAAGTCCAGTCGAGGCGGAGTTCCATGTTACCGGGGTCTTCTCGATCAGGTAGAGTCTCAGCAAGAACGAAAAGATCAGGATGGAAAGCAAGCTACAGTACAATACCGCCTTGTGGAGGGGCTCCTTCGTTACGGAATTTCTTTTACACCATTCCGCAACATGTAATTGTCTTACTGTCTTGATCAGCATCTTCGAATGTCTTTCAATCAACTGCCGCGGCTAAAAACCGTGGTCTGGCTTGAGCGGGTAAAGCGATACAAAGGAAACGGTGCCTAAGGGCGCACCGGATTCTTTGCGCTTCAGGAACGGTAGTGACCAAGCGGTATAATGGAAACAGTGCATAGCACTGGACACCATACGCTTCAAGAATGGCAATGACAAAGCGGTACAACGGAAACAGTGCATAGCACTGGACTCCTTACGCTTCAAGAATGGCAATGACATAGCGGTACAACGGAAACAGTGCATAGCACTGGACTCCTTACGCTTCAAGAATGGCAATGACAAAGCGGTACAACGGAAA
>CAZGVZ010000330.1:0-5431 GCA_964529145.1 uncultured Fibrobacteraceae bacterium
TTTTGACCTTAAAAGCTCACCTGTGTCATTGTTGAGTTCGGTAGGGAAAGGACCATTGCCTACTCGGGTGGTGTACGCTTTGACTATCCCGATCACATGGTCGATCGACGAGGGGCCCGTGCCGCTTCCCGTACACGCACAGCCTGAAACTGTATTGGAGGATGTCACGAAAGGATACGTTCCATGGTCGATATCGAGGAAAGTGCCCTGCGCTCCTTCGAAAAGAAGTCTTTTACCCTGGCGACGGGCATCGAATATACGAAATGCGGTATCGTCGATGAATGGAAGTATCCTTTGCCTGATTGAACCGTATTTGGTAAGGATTTCATCGGCATTGAGGGAAAAAACCCCCGAATGGATCGAGGTTACAAGTTCTTTGTGGTGGTGAAAACAGTTCATGAATTTCTTTACGAACCGGTCCCAGTCACGCAGATCGTCGATACGTATTCCGGTGCGGAGGACCTTGTCGGCATACGCCGGTCCGATTCCCCGTCCGGTTGTTCCGATTTTTTCCTTTCCCATTGATGCTTCCCCCGCGAGGTCCAGCGATTTGTGGTAGGGGAGTACAAGATGTGCATGGCCGGAGACGAAAAGCCGGTTCTGGACAGAAATACCGAAAGCGTTCAACTCATCAACTTCATGAAGGAACTGTTCGGCGTCGAAAACTACTCCGTTGCCTACGATGCATATTTTGTCCGGATACATTATCCCGGAAGGAACGAGGTGAAAAATGAATTTTCTTCCGTTCGCGACCACGGTATGCCCTGCATTGGCGCCGCCCTGAAAACGGATCACGATATCGGAGCGTTCGGTTAGATAATCGATCACCTTGGCTTTGCCTTCATCACCCCACTGGGTTCCTATGATTACCGCGTTTGACATGGAAATTCCCATACTTTGAATTGGATGCCGGATCGAACAGGGATATATCTTTGCCGGGACCCATGTGAAAGATCGTTCACTCGGTCTGTATACTCCGCATGGGCCTCCCCGGAACAGCTAATTCACTCAAACCTGCAATACAAAAACCTCGCGGTTTGGTGGATTTTTCCACCCGCTCGCTGGAGAGACATGCCGGGATCAAAATAAAATAAATTACCACAGTGCAGACGGTCAGGTCAACTCCGTGGCATGATATTATTTTCTACAGCTTGATCGTACTGCTATTGATTATTTCGAAAGTATGAATTACGACAGGCAGATGCAGGCACAACGATGATCAATATACGAAATCCTCTTATCGTCCAAAGCAACAATACGGTCCTGCTCGAAGTGGACAATCCGCTTTTCGTCGATGCACGGAACGCGCTATGCACTTTCGCTCACCTTGAAAAGAGCCCCGAATACATCCATACATACTCCATCACTCCGCTCTCGCTATGGAATGCAGCTGCCCTCGGGATTACATCATCCCAGGTAGTTGAAACACTGCAGCGATATTCCAAATATCCGGTTCCGGGTAATGTCGCCGACGATATCGCCGAATTGATGGGACGATTCGGCCGGCTCATTCTGGAAAACGCACCTGAAGGACTGGTGTTGCGTTGTGTCGATCCGGAGATGCTCAGGCACCTGATCAGACATCCGGGAGTCCGGGATCTGGTCGGCCCTGCGGTCGATTCATTCCGTGTACAGGTTCTTCCTGAAAACCGTGGAGTTCTCAAACAGGTCCTTATCGATATAGGGTACCCGGCAAACGACCGGGCAAGTTACATCGATGGAGAGCCATGTTCGATAAATCTCAGGAGTCTCCTGCCGGGCGGGACGCCTTTCATCGTCCGTCCTTATCAAAAGCAGGCCGCAGAGAGTTTCATCGGAAACGCCGATTCTCCCGGAGGTAGCGGAGTGGTGGTGCTTCCATGCGGCGCAGGAAAAACGATCGTGGGCATATATGCGATGAACCTGTTGAAACGACGCACCCTCATTCTGGTAACCAATGTCACCGCCGCGCATCAATGGCGCCGTGAATTGCTTGAAAAGACCTGCATAGACAATGACCAGATCGGTGAATTCAGCGGTGAAACGAAAAACATAAAACCGGTCACCATCGCCACGTATCAGATTCTTACCTACAGGAAGAAGAAAAACCAGTCATTCCTCCATTATGAGGTTTTCAATTCGGAGAACTGGGGGCTTATCATCTACGACGAGGTGCATCTGTTGCCAGCTCCGATATTCAAGTTCACCGCCGAGTTGCAGGCGCGAAGGAGGCTCGGCCTTACGGCGACTCTTATTCGTGAAGATGGCCATGAAAAGGATGTTTTCACACTGATCGGACCCAAGAAGTTCGACGTTCCCTGGAAGGATCTCGAACGGCAGGGATGGATCGCGTCGGCACGCTGCGTCGAAATGAGAGTCGACCTGCCGATCGCGGAAAAAATGAAGTACCTTTCCTTCCCTCCCAGGCAGCAGATACGGTGCGCTTATGAAAATCCCGAAAAACTGGAAGTGGTACGAGGTCTTCTGGAAACTCACCGGAATGAACAGGTGCTTATTATTGGTCAATATCTTTCACAGCTGGAACGGTTTTCCGAAGCCTTTGGAGCTCCGATGATCTCCGGGGCGACGCCCAATGCACGACGTGATGAGCTCTACGCGGCCTTTCGCTCCGGAGAGATCAAGACCCTCATTCTATCGAAAGTGGGCAATTTCGCCATCGATCTGCCGGATGCCAATGTTGCCATCCAGATCTCCGGATCCTTCGGATCACGGCAGGAGGAGGCACAGCGCCTGGGAAGAATACTGCGGCCCAAAAGATCGGGAGAACAGGCCGTGTTTTACTCGGTAGTGACGCGGGAATCGAAAGAACTGGATTTTGCGATGAACCGGCAGCTTTTCCTGACGGAACAGGGGTACAGCTACGAAATTCGCTACAAAGAGCAGCCGTACGTTCACCCGGCGATCTAAGGAAGAGTCTGCGAAAGTTCTTCCCGATCAACGGAGGCGACAGGGAAAGGGGGTTCTCTGCGGCCGCTGTAGCCGCATGAGTTCATTGCCGCGGCTGCGGAGAATACGGGATGGAAAGGTAAGGTCGTTGACTGGAGTAATCCTTGCTTGGTATATTTACCTGAAAAAACCCGTGTTTCACTCATTTCACGGGAATCTTTCATAGAGAGGATGCAGCATGAATCAGATGAGCATGAGAATCATGGCGGCGATCGCCGCAAGCGCACCGTTCTTCGCGGTTTTGGGCCAGGAGGGTTCCAGACAGGCGCCGCCAAGTCCCTTGTCGGGACTCGGAAGCTTTCTGCCCATGATGCTTGCCATGTTCGCAATTGTCTATTTTCTGATGATCCGGCCCGAGCAGAAGAAACAGAAACAACGCCAAGAGATGCTTCAGGCGATAAAAAAGGGGGATCGGGTACTGACCGCCGCCGGGATTTATGGTACGGTCGGATCGGTGAAAGAATCCTCCGTAATGGTGAAAATCGCGGAAAACACCGTGGTGGAATTCACTAAAAGCGCCGTGACATCGGTTCTCAACAAAGATGGATCCGAAAAGCCGGCGGACGGAGAAACGGCGGAAAAATAGATCATGTTGAAAATTGTTCTTTACGGCGATCCGGTACTGCGGAAAACAGCGGTGCCGGTCACCTCGTTCGATGCGGAACTGAACCGGTTTATCGATGAGATGATCGAAACCATGATCGCCGAAGACGGCGCAGGTCTCGCAGCCAACCAGGTCGGCAGAACACTGCAGGTGGCGGTGATCGACACTACGGGAGGTGAACAGGATCCTATCGTTCTGGTCAATCCGGTGATCACCTGGAGCTCCGCGGAGAAGGTCGACAAGGAGGAAGGCTGCCTGAGTTTTCCGGGAATAAGCCTTCAGGTCAAGCGACACGCTGAAGTGACGGTATCCGCCCGGGACCGCAACGGTGACTCTTTCACCATCGAACGGGCGGACGGGATATTCTCCAGAGCGCTTCAGCACGAAATCGATCATCTCAACGGCATTCTCCTGATCGATCATGTTTCCGCCCTGCAGCGAACAATGATCGGTGGGAAACTCAAAAAACTGGCGAAAACTGGAACTTTCGAGTAGAGGCTTTTTCGAAACCTCAGGTACCAAGCGACTATGAGCGAGAATGTTTTGGCCTTCGCGGCCACGGAATCCGGAGTACAAAAAATACATAGCGCGGCGCCGTACTGTATTCCACAGGGTCAGTGATCCGGATGCGAACAGAAAAGCCGGAATGGTTTTTTATGACCGCCTCCAGTAAACCGGTTTTTTTTTCGATCGCGCTCTGTTCTCTTTTCTTGATCTTTTCCTGCATGCCCGGTCCCACCCTCCGGACTTCCGTTCCGAGAGGCGGTGCGCCATCCGGTTCTTCCGCATCCGTTGACGCCGTCGACAGTGCGGTTGGAGCCGACACGATCGATTTCGCCATGGCGTTCGATTCCTCCTCCAGTGACGATCCGGAAATCAATGTGCAGGCGGGGGATTCCTTTTCGAATGTCTCTCAAGCTCAACGGAAACCAATGACTTTCGTTGTACCTACCAAACGCATTCGGGTCGTCCTCATTCGGAACGAGCGCAGGGCCATACTGTATTCCGTGGGAAAAGCAGGAATCCGCGACGGGTCGGGGATTTCACCGGCTTCCGGTTTCAGGGGAAGACTGCAGTTCATTCCGGTCGCCGGAGGCGGCGTGACGGTCTCCGACGGATCGAGGTCGATATATGCCTCACTGCCGTGTACGCTTTTTTCCGCACACGACTACAATTTCATCGAAATCGCTGAAAACACATACCGCGGAGGGGTGATCCTGATTCCCGGAGGAGTTCGCGGTACATTGACAATAGTAAATTTCCTGGAAGTCGAGGAGTATTTGCGAGGTGTGGTGCCGCTGGAACTCGGAAAACGCGGACGTGCGGAGCTTGAGGCTCTCAAGGCGCAGGCGGTTGCTGCGCGTACTTACGCGTATAAGAGAATCATCGAGCGCAGGGGCGAATCGTATGACGTTTTCCCGGACGTGACCGATCAGGTGTATGGCGGGGTTACGGCAGAATACCGCGAAGCCGACCAGGCTATCGAGCAGACCGCAGACCTCATCATGACCTTCGGGGACAGCGTCATTACGGCGTATTATCATTCGACATGCGGTGGTGTCACGACTAGCGTTTCTGAGGCATGGGGAAAACCGGCCTGCAGCTATCTCGTCCCTGTCGCGGATGTCGATTCCGAAGGAAGGGCATGGTGCCGCGCCTCCCGCTGGTTTGAATGGAGTGAAAGCTGGAGCTTGAAACAGGCCTCATACATAGTGACGCAGTCGCTTCAAAGAATGAATCCTTCCGAGAAGTATCGTGGGGACATAAGCGGAATAAGCGTCGCAGAACGCTATTCCTGCGGACGGATCAAGAGCGCCGAAATAATCGGAAACGGATGGAAGTATCGCAGCGGCGGAGACCGGATACGATTCATACTTAGAC
>CAZGVZ010000331.1:0-5416 GCA_964529145.1 uncultured Fibrobacteraceae bacterium
CAGCTTCTCTATCTTTTCGGCATCGCCGACGGTCAGCCGGTCGTTTTCCGATTTTCCGAGCACCCCCAGAGCGTTGCGGCCTGCAGCGATGATACGCTTACCCTCATCGTCGGCATCATTAATTGCTTCGAGGGATATTCCGTCGGTCGATGCAACGAGATCGCTCAGGTTTTTGAGCCGTTGCCCTGTCCAGTGAACTGCGGCAATCAGTTCATCGGCCCTTATCCTGCGGTCAGCGTCGCTGTCGATCAGGGTGAGGGTACGCCGGTCGTACATGACGTTGTCGACCGGGCAGGCGAGCGCCACCCAGAGTTTGCGGTCAAGTTTATCGAGTGCGATCAGGTCGCTACCGGAATCGAGTCTCACCTGGTCGAAACCTCCGGCGCGAAAGAAACGCCAGGTATGTTCGGCCGCAGCGCCTTTTTTGGCTTTCATGGTAATCTCCTTCTCTGAGGGGGGTACAACGCTTAAAATCACTCCGGAAGCATCTCACCCCCGCGGAGCCGTCCGTGACCGCTTCGCGAGCGGTCACGGTATCTTTTGCACCTGGGTGCAGACGGGTAACGGGGAATTTCGATTTCTGAGGACGTTACTTCGCCGGGGCTGCTGCCTTCGCATTGTTAAATTTGTAGGTCAGGCCGAGAGCAAGAACTTCCTTGATGCGGGCATTGGCGTGCAACTCCCGGTCATAGAGCAGCTGTACCGTCATATTGATCATGATGTATTTGGTCAGGTTTACCGAAAGAATGTTCTCCCAGTTGATATCGGGATAACGCCAGAAATTCTCCCGGCTGGTACCATCGCTCTTGTCGGCTTCGGTGCTGATGAGTGCTTCGAACAGGGTAAGGAGTGAGCTGAAGTCGAGCAGTCCCTGCCGGGCTTTCGTCTTGAGTTCGGTCACGAATTCGAGACCGGCTGAGTTCACGTTTTTGGTGTAACCGCCGGTATGGGTGGTGTCGTGAGTGTACCGTGCCACCCTCTGGTTGAGTGCACCGCCAAGCCGGGCATTCCATTTTGTGGCGTTATTCGTAATGAGGGAACGCGAGATGCCGAAGCTCTCAAAAATATCGAGTGGATTGACGTAGTGGGTGGCCGTCGAGTCATCTTCGTCGACAAACTGACTAATGAGTCGCACCGCGACGAACGGTTCGACCCAACCGTTGAGGGTAAACCGCTGCAGGGTTTCAAAATCGATCAGGTCGGTCGATTTTACGAAATCGCTCCAGTTGTGTTTTTCATCCTGTGTTTTGGTCTGGCCGAAGGCGAGCTTGAGGGTATTGCGATGGTTGAAAAAAGTGGCAACCTGCTTCTCCGTAACGAAGTTCAGTTTTGATGCCCAGGAGATCGCCCCTTTTTCACTGCCGATCCAGCTTTCACTGTAGCTGTTCTGCGTCAGGGTGACGTTGGCGTCGATATCAAAGAGCCATGGGGTAACTGCAGCCGGAAATGCGGTTTGGAACATGGACAGCATCAGAACCGAAAAAACAGGAGTGAGCTTCATGGAGTACCTTGCTTTCTTAGGACAGAGGGATGGAACATTTCCAAACGGAGGATAAAATACTAGCCGTGTGGAACCTCGTACAATAAAAAAGGCTTCGGTCCGCCCATATCACTTAAACCTTTTCGTTTACCTTATAGCAGAAAATGATTAGGGCAAAGAACAGGGTTACGGCATTCGCAGCAATGATCGAAGGATCCTTTTTCAGCACGCCATAAATAAGCCAGAGCGCTACCCCGATAGATAAAAGCAGGTACATCCAGAGAGAAATGCTTTTTGTGTCCCTGGTACGGATCACCTTGATCGCCTGCGGAATGAACGAGAGGGTCGTTCCGATTGCAGCCAGCATGCCGATGAGTGAGGTGGTGTCCATAATGTCGGATAAAAATACTTTTTTTCCGGTCTGTGCGCCCTATTTCATACGAATAATCGACACAATACTCCCCATCATGGTACTCCACCCTTTAATGCAAAACACCGGCGATGGCAATCGCCACGCCGGGATGATGGAACGCGGTGGAAAACGCAAGCACGATGCGTTCTTGCGTGCGACTACTGCTTTTATTTAAAAAAGAAGCGACACTATCCGCGAAGCGACTTTTGCATGTCCGACGATATTCTGGAGCGCTATATTCGCCAGACGATTCGAGACCATGGAATTCCCGACGTAACAATCGCCTGGCAGGGCGGCGAACCGACGCTCATGGGCATCCCTTTCTATCGACGAGCGATTGACATACAAAAAAAATCGCGGGACCCCGCATGCGAATTCGGAATACTTTGCAGACAAACGGTGTTCTTCTCAACGAAGATTGGTACGACTTCCTGCTGACTGATAGACAAACTGATAGACAATTCCTTTTTTTTGAACCTATCGTAAAACTGATGATTATCGGTTACCATATGCAACATTCTTCAGGTAAACGGTACCGTTTTTTCCGATTAAGGCATCCCCGTGATAACGAAAATAGTTGGATAAGCCAAAAAAATGCAAGAAACGGGGATGGCTGTCGCAGGGAGGGAATACTCGAAAAATGAAATGTATTAGTGTCAGCTTGCCTGACTGGTAAAAAAGTCGTAATCGAGAGCAAGTTCATCCGGCGGCTTCTCGGGTGACGCGATCACAATGGGAGGTGCTCTGGGCGGAGGCTCTTTCCATACTATATATGTCGCTGTGTATAATTGCCGAGTTAATAATCTCGTTAAATGTCGAACCTGGGCCAGCCTGATACGATAGTTTTCAGAGTTGACACATTGAAAACTATGGTATCGGACCTCGTCATTCTTGCCCCCGGGTATGAGATCTCAGTAATTTGCCCGATAATTATTGCACGGTCTTACATGTTCTGAAACCGTTTTGCGGATTAACGCAATCAAACGGTAATGAAATACGGTCAAAACTTCTGTTCTGTATATTGCGGTCAGTGGCTCCGCCACGCAGCATCTTCATATAACCGGGATGGGGCGACTCGGGGCCGACAGGATCGACGGTTTCTGTCGTATCATAGCCCCATTGAAAACCCAGGGTGTCAAACAATTCGTTGTCATTACACCATTCAAACACGTTGCCGCACATATCATAAAGACCGAATGCATTCGGCTGTTTAAGGGCAACCGGATGTCGTAATCCATCGCTGTTGCTGCGAATCCATGCATTATCATCAATGTCCGAAGCATCAAAATAGAAATCGGTTGTCGTTCCGGCACGGCAGGCATACTCCCACTGTGCTTCGGTAGGAAGGTGAAAGCCGCTTCTGGAAAGATCCGTTACCAGACTTGCCATAATCTTTTCGGACAGTTCAGTTTTATCAGCATAATCACTGACCGCAGCATAGGAATAGACAGTGTCGGTGCTTCCTGATTCACGGGTTTTTGCATTGCAGTAAAGAATTCCATCGATCCAGGTCATCCAGGAAGCAGGAAAATCATCTCCGTATCCGACTTCGTCGAGCAATATGAGACTCTGGAGACTGTCCCAGTCGGGTATCGTGTATGAGGGGTACCACTTTATCATGACATCAGTAAACTGTTTCTGTGTAACCTCCGTAGAATCCAGCCAGAAATCGTGTGTCAGAGTAGTGTAGCGTGTCGCTGATTTTATTGTGTCGCCGGCATTTCCTGAAATCCCCCAGCATGGGCCCATTGTTAAACTTCCTGCAGGAATCAGTTTCATGCCGGAATAAGCCGTTGTTGAAGGGTCAACTGTTGTTGTATCTGTCGGGAGCGTGATTTGTAATTCCACCGGGCTTTTTACAACGTCGAATTGGATCGTCGTATCGGAAGTAGTTTTCGCCCGCACATTGACGGTATCAATGATCAGATCTTCCGTCTGTATGATCATTTTAAAGACAATTTCCGATGACTTGATGGCTTTGACCGCATATCCGCTATCGGTAGCGGTTACACGACAGTTGTCAATAAGGGAGTTACCGATGATAATCATATCGCTGTTTTCGCTGTTGACTATAAACGGGATGGCAACTGTTTCTTCAACTTTGATGGTATCGGTGAAAGGGTGCTGTTCACCGTTGACGGTTATATGTTCTTCATTGGCAACAATGATGCCGTCTTCGTCGACACTGAGCCGGTATTCACCGAAACGTAATGAATCAAAGACGTAATACCCGTCGTCGGTCTCCATCTTTTGAACGAAATCCGTTCCGGATGAGATGACCTTCGATAAACCGTCACTCGTCGCAAGGGTATGCGAAGCGGTTTCGCCTGCGGCCGCGGTACGATAGAGCGTAACGGTTACCGGATAATTTACCGGCGTACCTTTTTGGGTGATAAGCCGTCCTGAAATCGCTCCCGCATCATCTGCGGTTCCCACAGTTTCATGTGTCGAGCAGGAAAATAGAAGGCATAGCGAGAGTATTGCGAAGGTGATTTTTTTCATGATTAATCCTTTATTGATTCTGGGATTATGTGAAGTGCGATTTTATAAATACGATCCGCCTTTTTATCATCTTTATGAACAATTGCAATGATTTCAGACCGGAGCTGTTTTATTCTTTTTTTGATATGGCGGATTCCTTCATCTGATACACTTACGGTGAGATGTCTGCAATCATACGTGTCAGGCTCGTTTTCCGCAACTATTGAACGGATAAGATCGATATTTGCCAACTGGTAACATTGTAAAAGATTGTCTTTTACCTCTTCACCGGTGATAATCACTTTATCAACAGGCTTGAGGTATCCATCCGCATCGGGAGCGATAAGCCCCAGAGTACGCAGGTTTGCAATGGCTTCCCTTATTTCGTCGGGGGTTACACGGTTGTAGAGCTTTCGCGAAGCTTCCTGATAGTCATCTTTAAAATTGCACGTATCCAGATAGGCGCGAACCGTTGAGTGATACCATTTCCTGTAATAATCATACGTCGTTTTATCGATGATTTTTTTGGGAGTATTATTGAGCTGGATGGCCTGTTCAAACCAGAACTCCTTCTCATCATAGGTTACCGCCAGTCCATACTGAACAATAGCCCGGAAATACTTGGCTTCATCACTTTTAAAACCGATCAACCTGATCAGACGATCCAGAGCTTCCGGACTGATTTTTTTCCGCCCCTTTTCAAGATCACTGAAATAGGTCCGGTTATTCTGTCCGAGTTTGGCACAGAGGTACTCATGTGTCAGACCGGGAATAGTTTCCTTTTTAATCTCACGCCATTTGGTGAGAAACTTTCTGTAATCAATAAATTCGAAAACGTTGGGCTTGGTTGTCATCGTAATACGCTTTAGTTAAGGTGTCATGATATAGAGAAAACACTCAAATTACTACCGCCAGAGGCGGTAGGTTGTTTTTGGTGCGGCGAAGCCCGCGACATAAACAAAAAGAACGTT
Organism: uncultured Fibrobacteraceae bacterium; assembly: GCA_964529145.1. Classification (GTDB taxonomy): domain Bacteria; phylum Fibrobacterota; class Chitinivibrionia; order Chitinivibrionales; family Chitinispirillaceae; genus JAFGNB01. Next base: position 5,345 of record CAZGVZ010000331.1, read on the forward strand.
AAACGTTCTGATTAGCCTTCTTACTCCACTGGCCGAGCCCGGTGCATAACCCCGCACCAGATGCCACATGCG
>CAZGVZ010000332.1:0-5372 GCA_964529145.1 uncultured Fibrobacteraceae bacterium
GGAAACAGTGCATAGCACTGGACTCCTTACGCTTCAAGAATGGCAATGACATAGCCCGTAAAAAAGGCGTACGGGCGCGGCCTGCGCGCCCTTGGTCACTGCCCTGCCCCACGGCCCTGAGGCCGTGGCCACCTTGTGAAAATCACAATGGGGTTCCACTATGACTCTTACCACGTCAGGTAACGGAAAAAATGCAATCAAAAAATAATCATTGCCGTAGTTTTGAACCGGTAGGAAGTTATTGGCGCTAAATACCTCTTCAAAAACTGAATGATTCCGGTTCGCCCACCCGTTGAACTGAGCTCTTCCGAAAAGGATCCTTCAACAATCCCTCTCTACAACAATCAACTATCACCACCTATACAGGGGTACGTCACTGTGTGCCCTGAGCCCGCGGAAAACAAGAAGAATCGCCATGGATTCCAAGGTGCCGTCTTGCTCCACAGTCTGAGAGCCGGTGGCTCCCCGCATTGAACTCCTGGAACTGTTTTCAACTGATGTCTAACACACAGTATGTAATCAAGCCTGCGTGACCAAATAGTATTTTATATATGCATATAAGCATTCGATACTTTTCGGCGTCCACCGGTTTCAATAACCATTCCTTTATCATTTCGTTCTCTCATTTCATGCTCTACATTGCCGCGGATTCAGAGATTTGTCATGGACCATCTCTTCAGGATCGGCACCATAGAATGAAACAAAGAGATCTCGAACGTTTAGGCATTCCCCGGGGTGAAACCATGAAAATCGCCGTGCGATCTCTTTGCGCGGCCAAGGGCACTCTGAACCGGGATGAGATCAGGGAAAAAATATCAGGGATCGTCGCCCATCCTGATTCATATGCCGCAGATCCGGTATTCGGCAAGCTTGCCGGCGCTCTTGCTAATTTTCGGACTGATGGAAATCATTTCCAGGAACGCGAACATCCCGCACCATTCCGGATATGGGGGCAGAGCTTCGAGGAGGAGACCCTCAATCAGATGGAAAACGCCTGCCGCCTTCCTGTAACCGTACGAGGCGCCCTCATGCCGGACGGACATGTTGGTTATGGACTCCCGATCGGGGGCGTTCTGGCGACAAGGAATTCCGTCATACCTCATGCGGTAGGTGTGGATATCGCATGCCGGATGAAAATGACCGTGCTCGATCTGCCTGCATCTTCGCTCGACCAGCGAAGTGAGCCGTTCAGGCATGCCTTAACAAATGAAACCTATTTCGGAATGGGTGCGACGAGAAAAAAAAAGTCCGGACATCCCGTGATGGATTCAGACTGGAAATTCTCTGCGGTAACGAAAAAAATCAAGGACAGGGCATGGTCGCAACTCGGAACCAGCGGGTCGGGAAATCATTTCGTGGAATTCGGGATTTTGACAGTTGAACGGGAGGACTTTCTCCTTAGAACCGGCACGTATCTCGCACTTCTAAGCCACAGCGGCAGCAGAGGTCCTGGAAACGAAATTGCCCGGTATTACAGTTCCGTGGCGCAGCGCCGGCACACCGGTCTTCCACCGGAACTCAGGCAGCTGGCATGGCTCTCGATGGAATCGCAGGAAGGAGCCGAGTACTGGAAGGCGATGCAGCTTATGGGTGAGTACGCCTCGGCGAATCATGAAATAATCCATAAGGCAATCCTGCGGAACCTCGGGGCGAAGGTTTTGCTGGAAATCGAGAATCACCACAATTTCGCATGGAAAGAGGTGTTCGACAACAAAGAATTGATCATCCACCGCAAGGGGGCCACCCCTGCAGCTTTGGACCAGCTTGGAATCATTCCGGGCTCGATGGGAACACCCGCATTCATCGTACGCGGCAAAGGAAACCATCGCGCGCTTAACTCCGCTGCCCACGGCGCGGGCCGAAAGATCAGTCGGAAGGAAGCGAAGAAAAGGTTCTCCTGGAGCCAGACCCGGGAATTACTCAAGCAACGAAAAATCACCCTTCTCTCAGCCGGATTGGATGAGTCCCCCATGGCATACAAGGATATCGAAGAGGTGATGAGAGCCCAATCGGATCTGGTCGAGATTATGGCCTTCTTCGAACCTCGAATAGTGAAGATGGCTCCCGAGGGGGAAAGGGCCGAGGACTGAACTGCTGGAGCGGTCTTTGCGGCTTCGCTCTGCACCCCGGAATCACGCAGTCGGGAGGGCGGCTAAAACGTGATAAAAAAGCAAGTCAGATAATCGATATTTCATCCGCTGTCGGTAGTAACCTACCCCACTCTACTGAGAATTAGCTGAAGTACGAACCCATTTTTCGGGTACCGTACATTTTTTTCTGGATCGTTCTAAAAAACCAGATGCACCTGGATTCCCGCATTCATGCCAAGTTCCGTATCAGGTACAAGTTCCACGGTCGGCGCTACGATCAGTATCAGGCTGAGAGGGGCACGTGCGAAAAGGAACTCCGCACCGAGCGAAACCCTGATTTTCATGGAGGAATCATCCCCGAGGAGAGCCGCCGCGCCAAGGCCGAAAAAAAGCGGTAGTTCTCCCGCATCATAACCGAAATGAAAAAAATGTCGAAGATAATCCACGTAGAGATCGAAATTTCCGCCATCGGAAAAGGACCAGGCGGCGGAAGCGTCGATGGCATCATGACGGGTGAGCCAGTATTTCGCACTGATGCCGGTCGGCTCTCCTATCACCACGCCGATTTCAAAACGGGGATTTATCTCGGACCTCGAAACTTGTGCTTGGGTACTCCGGGCGACCAGTAGCAGCACCATGGAAAAAAAGAGAATCTTTTTCATGATCATGGGGAACTCCTTTTATCAGCCTTTTGTTCGTACGAACCGGTGAGGAAAAGCCCGCAAGTGATATGCCATCAGAGGAAAAGCCCTACGGAAAGCCCCCGATTTCGTCGCGAAGCCGAGTGAAAAGTCTGTCGCAAGGAGCAGCACGAAAAGGTTCAATGTCGAAACTTGACAGTGCCGTGTATTGACGCCGCGGTGGGACCCTGGCAACCCCGCAGCAGAGGCGGTGATTGATCGTATGTACCCTGAAGAGTATCCGGGGAGGTCCGGTTGAAAGCTCGTTGAGAGGCGGTGCCTGCGGGCGCGCTATGGATATCGCCAATAATCCTGAGAAACACTGCTCCTTAAGCTACCGTGTGGTCCGGTCCGTAGAAAAGACAAGCTATTGCGGTCGCCCGTTTATCAAAGAGTGAAGTTCAGGGGCATATCCCCGACAACGATCGGTGACTCCTGCCTTCCAAGGCAGGACGAAAATACTCTTTACATGGGTGGGCTCAATACTTCAAAAACGGGAATTTCCTCCTGCTCCTGTTCGCCTCCGGCCATTAGTGATGGAAAAACTTCGATGATCGACTCTTCTACGACCGTGCTCTCGACCAGTGTTTCCGATCCGGAAGCACAGCCTGCCGGGAGGGCATCAGACAAGAACCCGGCCACGGATCCCTGTCGTGAACAGATCACCTCAAATACCTGAATCTCCTCTTTCTCCATCAACGATTCGTTCTTCGGTTCCGTAAGAACATGTGTATCTTCGGGTGCGACGACAGCGGATCCGAAACGTGATGAATCCGTTCTTTCCTTACGGATCTCTTCGATGGCCGCGTTTTGAACCGCCAGAGGTCTTTTTGATGGAGGAGGGCAGGTCACGATTTCCATCTGTGCGGTTTCCACTTCGAACTCCGCCGCATTGTCCAAATAGTCGCACTCCGCACCGCCGTCCTGAAAAACGGAAATGGTGGCTCCATCGGGTATCACCACTTCGAACATGGCGGTTTCATCGAAAGGCGACTGCTCCGGAACTTCCTCTTCGGTATTCCTGGGCGGCATGGGTTCTCTTGATTTATGGGTATCTTCCCGCATGGCCTCCGTAATATGTGCCATGGAATCACGAAAACTTCCGGTCTCAACGGACGCGGGTAGTTCGACCTCGAACACGCATGTCTCGTCCTCATCGCAGGAACGGGTCTCTTCCGGTTTCATCCGCTCATGCCTGCACCGGTCGATTCTGATCGCGTCACTGTTCCCGACGTCTGAGCAGTTTACACTCACTGAGTCGAATTGCGACCTTTCTTTTATTCCGGAATCCCCTTCACTACCGGAGATACCGGATAGAGCCTCCCCGGTACAGGGGACAATTATACACTCGAAAACCGTTTCCTGTTCCGTTTCGGCATTATTGGAAGGGTTACCGCTGTTCGCTAACCGTCTGATGTGGTCCAGATCATATTCCGTAGTTTCGTCGGGTGTTCGAGCAGCTTCGTTAAGTTCGTCATGGGCTGGTGAACTCTGTTCAATGCCCGCGCCATTATCCAGCTCCTTTACGGTTTCCGGCCCGGTCGAGGATATTCCCGACCGGCAGACAATTCCAGGCTCATTTTTTATTATAGGAAAAGGATGGCTATCCTCCGTGCCGGTGAACCGAAAGGCTCCATCAAAGACCTCCCGGAAATTTTTCGATTCTTTGGGAATAAAAAACTCATTTTCGCCCTCCAGTTCCGGATCTGTGCTCCGGGGAACGGGTTCGAGCAAGTATGCCGGTCCCGACTCCCTGTCCAATCCACCTTCCGGAACCAAAACCTCGAACAGAACCGCCTCCGGTTCCTCTTCCGAAACCGGGAGAGTGGCGAGACCCGATCCAGGGAGCTCGGGCATCGAAAACGGAGTTTCATTATGCTTGAGTTCCCGATCGCCCCACATATCGGTCATCGGGAGAGGTGAAGTGCCGTTCGTCTTCCTTTTTCCGAACATCGATACCAGCTTATTCCATACGGAATCGCCATTTCCGTTCTCAGGGAAAAGCCCATTCTCATTGTATGGCATTCTTTTCTTCATATGTGCGAAGACCTTCGTTTTTGGGGTAGGTCGAATAATGAAATGACGTGTAAAAGGATGGTTGCCGTTCGGCGAACCGCAGGAACCGGTTTTTTTGCAGAACGGCATTCGACCGGATGTCTTTAATATATCATCAATTCGTCCAAGACCACTTTCATATCCTTGTCCGCCATTTTTGACTTTCAGTCCGCAGAATTCACCCTCTTCAGAGAAGAATCAACTACCGCGGCTAAAAGACGTGGTCTGGCATGAGCGGGCCAAGCGGTATAACGGAAACAGTGCGAAGCACTGGACTCCTTACGCTTCAAGAATGGCAATGACAAAGCGGTACAACGGAAACAGTGCAAAGCACTGGACTCCTTACGCTTCAGGAATGGCAATGACCAAGCGGTACAATGGAAACAGTGCGAAGCACTGGACTCTTTACGCTTAAGGAACGGAGTGACAACGCGGTACAACGGAAACAGTGCGAAGCACTGGACTCCTTACGCTTCAAGAATGGCAATGACCAAGCGGTACAACGGAAACAGTGCAAAGCACTGGACTCCTTACGCTTCAAGAATGG
>CAZGVZ010000333.1:0-5363 GCA_964529145.1 uncultured Fibrobacteraceae bacterium
ATGGTACTGCGTGGGCGACTGCGTGGGAGAGTAGGTCGCTGCCAAGTTAATTTATTAGGCCCCGGAAGAATTTCGGGGCCTTTTTTTTCCCCCCTAAAACATCATAATCCAACGAACCATGATCTAATTCTCACCGGGTGGAATGCCCGGGAAACCCCTCAGCTGGAAGGGCGTTGTAATGTTATTGAAAAGCGGAGAAATATAAGTATATAATAAACTTCTTTTCGTTATTCAAAATCCATAATCGATTGGATTGTTCAAAACACTTCAAATGCATTGTAGACCTTGATGTGTCGATCCGTAAGAAGATTGAATTCATTCGCCTGTGCTTACATTCATATATAAACCGGAAATAGAGGGAATGGTACCGCAATGTACATGACCGGAAATGACTTTAAAAATGAGTGTCCAAACATAGAAAAAAGTCCACATGTTTTACTCATTGACGACGAACTTTCAATTTGCACCGGTGTACAGGGAATATTGGAAACCGACGGTTATACGGTCGATTATGCGCTCACCTACCAGGAAGGGCTGGAACTTCTTCAGACAAATCCAGATATCGATATTGTCCTTCTGGACGTGAATTTGCGTTCCGATCTGACCGGTATAGAACTCATACCTCATATCAAAGATAAAAACCGCTATGTACAGGTGATAATGTTTACCTCATACGACCGATTGGATCTGGGACTGGAGTGCATGAAAAGGGGAGCCGTGGATTTCCTCACTAAACCTTTCGATGAAAAACATTTTCTGCGTGTCGCGGCAAATGCCATCGAGAAGAAAAGGCTCGAACAGGTGAAAGATCTCTATTTCAACGTAGTCATTCATGACCTGAAAAACCCTCTGCAGTGCGTGGCCGGATCATTCGAACTATTGACCGAACAATTCAGGGGCGATCTTTCTCCTTTGCAGAAAAGGCTGTTCGAAACGGCGCAGATCGGAATTCACCAGATTCAACTGATGATAGGGAATATTTTAGGAGTGACCAGTTTTGAAAAAGGATCTCTTACCGCACGCCGGGAAAGCTTCAATATCTCTGAGACAGTGCTTGAATCGACCAAATTCTTCGATTCCACAGATGTGCATCTCCCTGATTCCTTACCGGTATCCATCAGATCGGACAGAGATCTCTTCATGCGAATACTCAACAATATTATCGGTAATGCCGCCCGTTTCGCTCAGATAGGGAGCAAAATCGGAATAAAATGCGACTATGATAAAGAAAACCGTTTTTTGACCACTTCCATCACTAATAAAGGGTCCTATATTCAAGAGGAACATAGAGAAAAAATCTTCCACAAATTTGTCGGAGTGCAAAGATCGATCGGGTCGATGCAGGGCCAGAATTTCGGTCTCGGCCTCACCTTCAGCAAAATGGCGGTCGAAGCGCTCGAAGGATCGATCTGGGTCGAAAGCGATAAGGAGTCACAGGTAACGACGTTCATATTCCGTATAAAGGACCATTCCGTAGTTTAATGTTAAATGAAGAAAACGAGAGTTTACCGGTTTACATCATCAATTATTCGGATTTTAAAGTATGAAAACCGCTTATACCTGTCCCGCTCGACGATTCGAATATTTTTTCGAATCTGATCTCTTCAGTGCAGTCCAATATTACGCTTTTTCTCTTCTTTCCCTTTGGGGAGAGTAGTAAATTATCAGGAGAGTGGTTGACCTTACCGCGAAATACCTGAAAAATTCTTCAAAGGTCTACGGGTCCCTGAGAATAAGATCCGGAAAGAAGTTTGAACTACTGAAGAATTGGACGGAATGGGTAAGTTTTTTTAATTCATATTTTAACATCCTCTTTTGGTGAATATATGTCGATCTCCGTAAACAGTTCGCAACATTTGTGCGGATTTTATAGAAAAGTACGTGCCTGGAATTTTATCACCGACTTTTCCATTTATCATAAAATCATTCCTCAGATCGAATCGATCAATTGCCACAATCAAAAAACCGATCTGATGAGGACGGAATGGTTCGTGACACTCGACGGCGCCCCCTTCTCCTGGGTGGAGCTCGATCTGTTGCAACGGGAACGTTTTATTTTGAGTTCCGAAGCGGTGAGCGGTGATTTCGACATGCTAAGGGGAAGATGGAAGATAGAAGACGGAAAGAACGAGGGAATTCAGCTCTCCTATACCCTTGAATATAGATTGGGAATTCCAGTCATCGAAGAGAACGTTGGCGAAGTGCTGAAGGAAAAGATGCAGTGCTATGTCACTTCTGTCGTCAACAATCATTGCGATCATCTGCAGACCGGTATCCGTGAGGAGAGACGATTCAAAAGAGTCGGCCTCAATCGACGCTGTCCTTTGATAATCAATGGTCATGAATTCGAAGCTCATGTCATGAATTTTTCACGTGGGGGTATGATGGTCGGTCTCGGGAAGGAATTCCCGGGGACAGACCTGCTTCCTCGTTCTCAGTTTCAAATCGCCGGTATTCCCATGTGCGGGAACGGGTTTTTTGATTCTTATTATCAGGCTCATCGGATTACTTTCAGCGAGCCGCTGCAGGAACAGAATTTTCGCTCGCTTTTTGAAACATGGGCAGAGGGTATGATTCTGACTGATGATATCGTCAAGGTTTATGAAGTGGTAACCACTGCAAAGAATCCTTCATCGCTGCATCAGAATATCCGGCAGTGATACCTTCGTGAAGTTCCGCCTTCTTCGGAAGAGGTTTTCCGGGCGGAGGTCTTTTCCAGGGATAGAGGTGAATGATCATCCCCCAAGCGGCGGCATAGCATATTCCGCTGCATGGCATTTTCAACTTTTCTCCGGCTTTTCCACGAACTTTCTTCCGATCAGTCGCAGTCCTTGCACGGATAAAGTGAACGAAACCCGGTCCGGCAGAAGCGGACTCAGGAATGCGCTGGACCTCCACAGGATGGAAATGTATAATTTCCCCTATGAATCCTGAAATTACCGCCATTGTCTGTTCGCGTGAAAAACCCTCGAATGACCTTCACGAACGCAATCTCAGAAAAACGATAGGCCGGACCCGTCTCGAATATATCAGAATCGATAACAGAAATAATGTATTCAGCCTCAGTGCCGCATATAACGAAGGAGTGAGACGGGCAAAGGGTGAAATCGTTCTCTTCATGCATGAAGACGCGTTTTTCATGGAAGGGGAATGGGGAGAACGGCTGATCCGGAAATTCAGTGATCCGACGGTCGGAATAACCGGAGTCGCCGGTACCGAGTATCTTTTCGCCGATAATCCGGGATGGGTCGCCGCAGGAAGGCCCTTCATTCACGGCCATGTGATCCATGAGCTTGATGGAGGAAAAATTTACGATCTTACGGTCTTCTCATGGGACAAAGAGGATCGTGACGTAGTGGCTGTTGATGGCCTCATGTTCGCCGCGCGTAAAGACCTATTCGCTTCGGTACGTTTCGACGAGGCGACATTCGATGGTTTTCATTTCTATGACCTTGATATCTGCATGCAGGTACGCAGAACGCACCGATGCATCGTGACCTGGGATTTGTTGGTTAAACATCAGTCCGGGGGCTCCTTTGACGACGCCTGGAAAATGTATGCATCGCGATTCCTGAACAAATACGCGGGTGAACTTCCCGCCAGCTGTGTATCGACGGTTCCGGATCGAGAGAACCGGATCGGATTCGAGAATTTCGATCTCCGTGGTAAAGCTCCTCAGGTGACGGTGGCATGAACATCGCGGACCACTCACGAGAACATTGAAACGGGACCGTGGTACCGGTTGTTTTGGGAATGAGTATGTATACCCGGCCGGTTCCATCGAAAGAGGCAGGCGATGGAGAATGCTGAGGTGCTCCCGGCCTTATTTGTAACATTCGGTATTCCGTAAGCATCCAATACCCTCATGAGCATTTGAAAATTTCCCGAAACATGGATTCCGGACTCCTCCGTTCCGCAGGAAATGAAAAGCGTCGCTCATGCACCGAAGACCGTTCCGGGTATTGAACCGGCGAATCTTCTTGAGTCCTATCAGTATGATATGGATGAGCCGGCAGTGCACCGGGAACAGAAAGAGATCGTACCGGTCACTGTTGAAATCTGTGGAATACAGACAGGGCAGGGAGTTCAAGTGAAAAAATCTTCGTTTCATCTTCTGGCCATCCTGGCCCTGGCACGATACACCGCCGGTCAGGATTCGCTTCTCACATTATCCGGGGCAGTGGAATATGCGATGACAGGCGGAATTTCCATGCGTTCCGCTATTCATCAGCAACGCTCGTCCTCACTGGACCTCATTTCATCCCGTAACTCGCTTTATCCATCCGCACAGGTTTCGATCACCGCATCGGATCGTTTCGACGCGAATTCACGCCGGGGATCGGCATCCGCCGGTGCGTCGATCGGTTCGAATTACGAGCTCTCACCCTCGCAGTTCGCCTATCATCACGCAGCTAAGCTTTATGCCTCATCTGTTGCGCTCGATGTGGAACAGCGCCGCAAGGATGTTACGACAGGGGTGGTGCTGCAGTATGTGGCAACCGTAGGCGCGTCAAAGCTTATCGGGGTCGAAGAAAGCAATGTGAGTTATCAACAAAAGAAGCTCGAGGAAATCGAGGCTCTCTTCTCACGGGGGGGAAAAGCCCGTTCCGACGTTCTGCAACAGCGCTCAACTCTCGCCGAGGCGCAGACACGGTATCTTTCCGCAATTCAGGAGCACCAGCGGAAAAAACTCGCCCTTCTCGACATGGCCGGCCTTCCTTTGTCAAATAAATATATTCTGGATACTGCCGGGGTATCGCGTCTGCTCGACTTTTTTTCCGGCGATTCGTCCCAAACCGTGTTCGAGGATTTCCCGGAAAACGATGAGATCAAGGCTCAGAGGTATCGCATAGAATCACAAAAGGCGAATCTTTCGGGCCGCCGGAGGTCATATATCCCTTCGCTGTCGATCTCCGCCGGATGGTCCGCGGACCAGACGCTGCGCGGAGGATTTCCCGGGGAGGAGACAAGTTCCGGAGTCCGCCTGGGTGCATCGGTCGGTATTCCCCTGTTTGACAGAAAACAAAGATATGTTCAATTGAAGCGAACCGAGCTGTCTCTGGAGCAGGAACAGCTCGAGCTCGAGAGGCTGCAGCGGGAAACCGACCTCGAAGTGGCCAGGGCTGCTTTGGACGATGCAATGGCGGAGGATCGCATCGCGGTCGGCATGGTAAGGCACGATGCCGCGAAAGATGCACTCGAGGCTACGGAGGAGCGATACCGGGTGGGGGCATCGACCCTTACCGATCTCAATGCGGTACAGTCGGACTTCCTGGAATCGGAGAGCGCGCTGTTGCAGGCCAGGTTCGATCGCGTAACAAGCCGTATCACTCTGCTGCACGAAACCGGACGTTTCGGGCAGA